>JANXMF010000144.1 GCA_025354795.1 Pseudobdellovibrionaceae bacterium | reverse complement strand
TGATTTCAAGCCTTCCCATCTAAATTTTCCTTTATTTGCAGGGCTGTTGGATCGGCAACTACGCTACTCGCGCTTTAGCAGGCGGCTTCACGCGCTTCCGCGAGGCCGCCGCGCAAAGCGCGAGATTAATGTGATCAAATTATTTTTGGTTCTTAGGTGAAGATCAATAAATCGTGGTTGCATTTACGAACAGTATTTGAGTTCATCCCAAATATCAATCATGTCCAGGAATCTATGCGCATCTGTAAATATGACCGACGGTTCATTTTCTTTTGCCGCTGACATCCTGGAAAACCCGTCGATCAATTGACCGAGGTCTTGCAATATCTCCACAGCCACAGCCACAGCCACAGCCACAGGCCTGGCGGGCATTTCCTTGGGGACCTCCGGCAAGCGTGACGCGTTCGCGCCTTCAGGCGCGATGCCGGCGAGGGCAGGAGCCCGAGTCCCCAGGGGAATGCCCGCCAGGCCCGAATCTCATTTTGGCTCAACTAAACAAAAAATATTATATAAACTGTCAACCTTCACAATTCTATTCTAATATTGAAGCATGTCATAATGGGGCAAGGGAGTTGTTGCATGAAACACCGCAGATTCAAAATTATATCCGTGCTGGGATTTCTCTATGTCGGGATCAGTGCCTTTCAGAATTGCGCGGCCACCAAGTTTGATTCCGCCGTCGACACTTCCTCGGGTCTGCATACTGAGGGTGACCCCATTCCAGGGCCTTGCCAGGATTTCACTAAAGTCTCTTTGCCGCTCAAAATCATCGTCGCTATTGATAACACTGGCTCCACGGGCAGCAATAAGTATGGCACGGCTGTTCCGCAAGGTGGTTTTGTGTTTAAGCTGGGATCGGACAACGACCAAAAATTTCGCCAAGAATCTATAGCTGAGTTTTTGGCGGGCGTAAGCGGTCTCTCCAATATCACTTATACTCTGATCAATTTCCAAAATCTGACCAATGTGCAGTGGCGCCGCCAAGATCCCAATTATCTCGCCGAAGCGCTGATTAACAACGGCGGAAATACCCAGAGCCCGGCCTTCGGCGACGTCACTTCCATGCGCGCGGCCATGGCCAATTATCTTAAGATCACTCAGGACGGCTCCACCGAATATTTTTCGGCGTTAGCTCTGATACGTAAGGCTATTATTAATGATCCGGACTTTGCAGGCGGAAAGCAGAGCTACGCGGTAATATTTCTAAGTGATGGCGAGCCCACCGAGCGGCTGCAATCCGATGGGAGTACGGTGGTGTGGGATTCCGCTACAGACGAACCCGACGTTTTGAGGGAGATCAAAGACTTGTTAGACTTATCGCCGGATCATATTTCCTTTAGCACTCTCTTTTTCAATTCATTGACGCCACAGCAGCGTGCGGAAATTATCCTGCAGGAGGAGCACGCTCGCGATCCCGGCGACAACCGCCCCGTTTATGATCCCGTGGATCCCCTTGCACCGGTACTTTTGCAAAAAATGGCTACGGCTGGAAAAGGCCAATTCGGCAATGCCAATTCGTTCACGCAAAATACCTTCAAGCTCTCAAACGTAATCACCGTGCCAAACAGCCTGTGTAAGCCCTAAAAGCAGTCCGTCTCATTTTGGTGCGTTCAAGCGACACCGACTTTGACCCGATATATAAATGTACTCTTACACAGAGGGGTTGAGCGTGGCATGGGATGATATTCCAGACTGGTCCTTAGGTGTCGCTCAACAATTACTGCAAGCTGTGCATGACAAAGATCCATTCACTTATCATCACTGCTGCCGGGTAGGGCGGGTTTCGCGGCAATTGGCGGCGGCCATCGGCCTCAATGAATTCGAGCAAGCGGTTTCCGAGTACGCGGGCCTGTTTCACGACATCGGCAAAGTCAAAATCCCACTGGAAATATTAATCAAGCCTGGGCGGCTGACGCCGGCTGAAATTGAAGTGATCAAGTCTCACGCCACGCTGAGCGCCGAGATGATACAGCACTTGGATCATATTCCTTTCTTTCGTTTTATGCTTCCAGGAATCAAATATCACCATGAGCGAATTGACGGCGAAGGTTATCCCAATTGCATCAGTGCGCAAAACATTCCGCTCTTCGCGCGCATGATCGCCATTGTTGACGCCTTTGATGCCATGACCAATTCGCGCCCCTACCGCAATCCGCTTCCGGAAGAGAAGGCGATCGCCGAAATTCACGCTTTCGCGGGGACACAGTTTGATCCCCAATTGGTGAAACCGTTTCTAGAGATTGTGCCGAAAATCAAGGTCTACAGTCACGAGGTTGTGCGCAAAGAAGTCGTGGTCGCACGGCTGGCTAAAGTGGCTTAAGCCACTTGAGAACATCTGGTGCATGATAAGTAAATATCATGTCCGCGCCCGCACGCTTGATCGAAGTCAAGATTTCCATGGTCACCGATTGCTCATCCAGGATCTGGTTTTGCGCCGCGAATTTTACCATGGCATATTCGCCACTGACATTGTAAGCCGCGATGGGCAGCGTGCAACCGCGCTTCAGAGCTTGAATGACATCTAGATAGGCGAGTGCCGGCTTAACCATTAAAATATCGGCGCCTTCTTTTTGATCGAGACGGGCTTCACGCAAGGCCTCGCGCCGATTGGCCGGATTCATTTGATAGGTCTTTTTATCACCTGAGCGTGGAGCACTGGCAAGAGCCTCACGAAATGGGCCATAAAATCCCGAGGCGTACTTGGCACAATAGGAAAGAATTGCGGTGTGACTAAAGCCCGCTTCATCGAGACTCTTACGGATCCAGCCCACGCGCCCATCCATCATATCTGAAGGTGCTACAAAATCGGCGCCACTCGCGGCCTGGATCAGCGCCTGCTCCGCCAACACCGCGACCGACTCATCATTTAAAATCTCACCGTTCTTAACCAAACCGTCGTGGCCATCGGAGGAGTAAGGATCTAGCGCCACATCGGTAATCACTAACAGCTCGGGAAAGCGCCCTTTCAGCATCCGCACCGCGCGCGGCACTAAACCTTTGTCATTTAAGGCCTCACTGGCTTTGGCATTTTTAAGCTTGTCTTCGATCTGCGGGAATAGCGCGAGCGCACGCAGTCCCAGATCCACCAGATTTTGCACCTCGCCTTCGAGCGTATCCAGTGACAAACGTTGGCATCCGGGCATGGCGGCAATGGGCTCGCGCTGCTTAGAGCCTTCTTTGATAAAGACCGGCCACACCAGATCCGCGGCACTCAAGTGGGTTTGTGCCACCAGCGCGCGAATGGCGCTGGAGCGGCGGAGTCGGCGGGGACGTTCAATGCTATTCATGGTTTTCTCCATAGTGGAATATTCAGCTGATTAAAAATCGTGGTGAGCGCAATCATCGGTAGACCTTGAATGGCGGAAAAGTCTTCGCTCTCAATCCGTGACACTAGTGCGAGCCCGGCTTTTTCAATTTTGTAAGAGCCTGCGCAATCATAGGGTTGGTCAAGATCCAGATAGCGCTCGATCTGTTGTGTATTCAACGTGCGCAAGTGAATAGTGGTGATATCGGTGTGCACTTGAGTCTGCGTCGGCGTGAGAACCACAAGCGAAGTCAAAAGCCGGTGGCTGCGCCCCTGAAGCTGTAAAAGTTGCGAACAAGCTTTGGCCCGGGTGCCGGGTTTGTCGAGACGTTGTTCACCCAATTCGGCAATTTGATCGGCGCCGAGAATCACGGCATGTGGAAAACGGGCGCGCAAACTCGCGGCTTTTTCCGCCGCCAAAAATCGCGTCAGCTCGGGCAAATCGCGCGGACCCTGACGCTTCAATTCCTCCTCATCCACCGTCGGCTTTACGGCTTCCACACGGAGACCAAAGTTCTCCAACTGGGCTTTGCGATAAGGGGATTGACTGGCCAAGATCAACTGCATGATCCAGTCTAAACAAAAAGGCGAAGCGTGTCAAAAGCTACTCCTTTTGACCTAACTCTTCCCCCATGACAGTTTCAGAATATGACCTACGTACACAATCTTAGTCCGTTCGCCATTCAGTTCACCGAGACTTTTGGCATCCGTTGGTACGGGCTTGCATATTTGTCGGGTTTTATTTCTGGCTATTGGACGCTCATTATCATGGCCCGGCGTGGGGGGTTGCTGCTCAAAGAGGAGAATCTCGCCGACTTTATCACTTACGTGGCTATCGGTGTGCTCGCGGGTGGACGTTTCGGCTATTGCCTTTTCTATGCACCAGATTTGTTTACCTCATTCGACAATAGCTTTCCTTTTTGGGGGGTGCTTAAGGTGAACGAGGGCGGCATGGCATCGCATGGCGGAATTCTGGGCGTGATGTTGGTTTGTTAT
>JANXMF010000077.1 GCA_025354795.1 Pseudobdellovibrionaceae bacterium | reverse complement strand
AATCAGGGTCAAACGCCACTTTACCATTGACCAAATCAATATCAACACCGTAGCGGGGTTCATCCAGGCTCATCTTGCCGTTGGTTCCGCGCACCGACAAATGTACGTTTTCTGGCAAGAAGAGCTCACAGCGCGCGGAAGCGAGATTGCTCAGATCAAAGTTGAGATCGCCGTTTTCGAGCTTGGGGTCACCAACTTTGCTATCGCCGTGGTAACTGCATTTCCATGCCAGCCTGTCATCAGATGCGTTCGTCACGTTCAGTTTAGCTGAACTGAATTTCACCTTGAGGTTTTGACCCTTAGTCATCGGCATCGCGCCAGCGATTGAGCTGCCTGAAAATTCCCAGTTGTCGCCAAACGACCCGCGAATCGAAACCTTTTCATTCTTGCCGTCGACTTCGACCATGCCGCCAAAAAGTGAGACTTTGTCTTTCAGATCATCCACCCGCAAGAGTGGCGTGAAGCGACTGACCACCACTGCCACGAAAATCAACAGCATGGCGAAGGTGCCGAGAAAGCCGATCACCATCCATTTCACGATCGGACTGAACGGCGGCTTGGTTGGCTTTAGCCCGCGCTCGATCAAGTAGCGGTTGGCCACAGTCTCGGGCTCGCCGAGCGCGGTCAGCACCGAATCGAGGCGCGCCTCAGGATCACGCTCTAGTGTGGCGTGCACGTGGCTTTTGATTTCGGTCAGAATTTCGGCGCGGTCACCGACCGGAAAAGGTTGCAGTACCCGTTCCATTGAGGCCAAATAGTGTTCAAGTCTTGGGTCCGTAGTCATAGTGCCTCCCCTTTGCCTAATTTATGATAAATCGCGACCATATGTTCAAATTCACTATCCATTTCACTTAAGAACCGCGTGCCCGCCTTGGTCAGCGCATAAAATTTGCGCGGATGGCCTTTGAGATTTTCGGTCTCCCAAATCGCGGTCAGCATACCGTCGGCACTCATGCGGTTGAGGAGCGGATAAAGTGTCCCCTCCTTGACCTCGAGCTGCACCGTCGACAGCCGTTCCAGCAAGTCAAATCCGTAGACTTTCCCGAGACGCTTGATCTGCAGCAGAATGCAGAGCTCAAGGTATCCCTTCCGAATTTGCGCTTTCCAATTCTCACTTGCGGTTGCCATGCTTAATACCTAGCATTGCATGGTATCTTATGCAAACTCGTTTTTTGGCTCAACGCATTTTCAAAAAACTGTATATTATATTGTCGCCACCGCGTGCCGCGGCGTAATCACAGTCAGTTGCGTCTACGATTTAGGCTAAAAAGTTTAACTTTAATCCGCGCGCGAAATTTTCGACGGCCTAATCGACTTGAACGCGTAACGGCCGGACGAGTGCATCAGTAGCGCCTCACAGCCCATTTCTAGACTCCGACTTCACATCCATTCTGACCGATAAGTCTCCGACGCAAAAAAGGGAGATTTCATGACAAGCATAGTTGCAAATACATTTAGTTTAGTCGCCGCCTTATTGCTACTTCCGGGAACGGCGCGCGCGGCAACTCACGCATGGGTATGGAACGACGTATCCGGACTGCAACCCAGCAGTTCTTGCAGTGCACCGGTTTTGAGCGAAGCTCCGCAAGAGCTTGAGCGTTTTCTCAGCCAAGTGATTGAGATCACCGACGAGCCGCAATCCACAGTTCAACCATTTCAGTTTATCGGAAGCTTTTGGCAAGCGGCGGGTGCGGGCGGCAAGTTCTATCAAACTACGTGCGCCGGTAAAACTTATTCGCTGTTTGATGTCTATAGAGCAGGCCGGCAGCAACCCGTCGCGCGCGTTGGAGTAACCCCCGCGGAAATCGCACTCTTTCAATATTCCACAGCCCGGCCCATTCATGAAGCCGCCGCGACCGCAGCCAGCGCCACCGCCACCGCCCAAGTCTTGAACACAGGAATGAATCTCGGAGAAGGAAATTTTGAACTGGTGGCCTGCGCCGAGGCGCTGGCCGTGCGTGATACCTCTCTCAAGAGGATTCTATTTAGTGCGGGTCCGTTCGAAACCGTGAAACTGGTGCAATCGTTTGAAAACGACTCGCACGTGAACTATGTACGAGTGCAATTTCCGGAGCATGAAGCGATGGGATGGGTACCGGAAAATGCGGTTCGCCTGCGTTCGGAATGCGCAGGCGCGAACACTAGGCCGAGTCTCATTCAGCAGCCGCAGCTGACAGCCGCGTGGACCTTTCCAGTTCTGAGTCGTCCAGCGGCGAACTACAAAACTGACCAACGTATGTTCAGAGCCGCGCGCGCGGGTGGACGCTTGCATGCGGCCTGCGATCTTTATCGCACTACGGGTGAACAAGCGCTGGCGGTGAGTTCCGGCCAAGTGATTCGCGACCGCTATTACTTTTACGAAGGTACTTATGCAATCGAAGTCCGCCACAGCGACGGCAAAGTCGTCCGCTATGGAGAGATCACTGGCAAAGCCGCTCCCAGCATTAAACTCAACAGCAACGTGGCTACCGGCCAGACCGTGGGCTACGTCGGCAAAGTCAATTCGGGCTGCTGCACCCCAATGTTGCATTTCGAAATGTACTCAGGACGGGCGTCGGGGCCATTGACGCAAGGATCGACAGGTTTCCAGCGGCGCTCAGACTTGATTGATCCTTCGTCGTACTTGACCACTTGGGAAAAGGCCAAGTTCGGCAAAAACTGGTGAGCTATGAAGACGATCTTACTTAAAGTTTTTATCGTTACGAATCTACTGTTGTTGGTCTTTTTAATGAGCGGGCGCGAGTCCACGCCATCCCCGCCTTTCCGCACTAGAGCGGTGAGCGCGATGCCGGCCGCAAAAACGCAAGACCCGGTGCCCGCAGTGGCGCTTTTACCCTCGCCAGCAAAACAGTCGTTGGCGGAAATGGCAGGGATATTATTTCAATTTACACAGCCCGGAAGCCAGCTCAAGGATCTGGTCTATTTTCTGCAGAATGAGCGCCAAGAACCGCTAGTGGCTCACGACAACAATCCCTTCACCGGTGAAATGGCGATCGTGCGCACGCGTAAACCGCTCCCAGGAACGCGCTATTTTCACGCGCAATATTTCAGTGACGAAGCGGGCGTTGGGTTCGTGCAGCACATGTCCTTTGAGTTCAAGCCTGGCCCGACCGCGATGAACGAAGCGATCTCCGCCGTGCAAGACGCGTTTCATTTAAGTTCGCCGGAGTCGGCGCGGGACGGTTATGCCAAGTGGAAACTCGACGATCAGCGGATTTTATGGATCAAGCGCCTCGAGGGCGATGAACTGCGCGATGATCCGTTCAATGCGTATGGGCCCGGCGACAACGGCACGATTCGGGTCGCCATCGAAGTGGAGATTCATCCTGGAGACGCAGAGTAACTTAATTATCTTGCGAACGAAGGCCAAAGTCCTTCACCTGCTTCAGAGAGCTTGATTGACTTGATCAGACCAAGGTTTACAATATGCGCAACTTGAGGAGCGCCGTGAAAAAGGTTGTGAAAGTTCTACTCTTACTGGTGATCGTACTGCTGGTGGCCGCGGTGGTGGCGGTGAATCTCGGGCTCATGCACTCCTACATTGAAGATCAGGCCCGCACCGCGACTGGGGCAAAAGTCTCCCTCGGGGGTACGACTTTTTTACCCATTTGGCCGCTGCGGTTAAGTTTAGGTGCAAGTCACATTGACCATGAGAGCTATGATGTGCGCTGGCAGTCGTTGTCGATCTCGGTCACGCGCGTTTTGCCCCCGTTTGCGATCGTCCTTATTGCCGACGGCCTACGCTTCGAACTCAAACCACCCCCGACCGGCAAGACTTCGACTGTTCCTCCGAATAAACAAAAGAGTGAGACTTCGACCACCATGACGCCGCTGGATTTAACGGTTCAAATCCATGACGGTGAAATTATTTTGCCACAGGCTCGAGTGAGCGGGCTCGAAGCGTCGTTTGCACAAAAAGTCTTACTCCAGTCCCCCGCGGAAATTCACCTCGAGGCCATGGTTGAGCCCGACTTGCTCGCGCTAAAATTGCCGCTGACCATCGAAAGTAAAAATCTCACGCTGACACCGGCCAAAGTGCAGACTCCCGATTTACGCGTGGGATACGCAGGTCTGACGTTGCAGCTTTCCGGCGAAAGTAACGTGGCCGAGGCCCGACATCATTGGAAAGTCTTGCTGTCAGCGCCCGATCTGGCGAAAGTGGCCCAGCCACAAGTGAAGTCGCCGCTCAGCCATTGGACCGGCGCGATCGAAATGCACCTCGAAGCCAACAAAGACGGGGCCACCGAACCTTGGTTAGCTCAAGGTCAGGTGGCGGCCACCAAAGTCGGAGCCCAGGTTGATTTCGAACATGGCTTACTCAAGGTGCATGGCCCGCTCACTTTAAGTTTGCAAACAAAGTTTGCTTATGATCACGAAGTGCCGATGGTGGAAACGTTGCAAGCGAGCCTCGGTCTGCGTGAAGCCACTGTCAGCTATCAAGATCTCTTGACCAAGGCTAGCGGCGTTGATTTAGGCTTGCAAGTCATAGGCCATGGCGACAAAGATAAGTTCGCAATTGAAAATCTAGATCTGGCGTTCTGGAATTTGCGCGCCAAAATGTCGGGTGCCACGAAACTACGGTCCCCATATAATGCCCAATTCGAAATGTCGGTCGCGCCGGTGGTGCTGGCGGGACTAGAAAAGTTAATTTTGCCGTTGGCGAAATCACCGGTGCAGGGTGAGCTTGCCTTACTCGCGCATTTTAACGGCGACCTTATGCAAGCGACGAAAGGCCAACTGCGCGTGGACGCTTTTAAGCTAAAAAACTTTTCCGCGCAGGTCGACTATCATAAGCCCGGCGGTGTGATGATGCGCGGCCCGGTGGCGGGCACCGTCGAGGGTCAAGCCGAGCTGGGTAACGGAGAATTCAAAAGGATCGAAGCCCACGGCGCGCTTGAACTCAAAAGTTTGGCCATCGTGGCCGGACCATTACACAAAGAAAGTAATAAAAACCTGAGTGTGGGTTTTCAAGTGCGCAACAAGGGTGCCGTAGTGGGGGTGGAGCGGCTCTCGGTCGAAAGCTATATGGGTAAGCTTGGGTTGAGTGGAACGATTGATCAAGCCACCGCCAAGACGCCAATGAAATTCAATATCAAAGTGGACTTTCAACCGCTCCATCTTACCGAGCTGCGCATGGCACTGCCTGAGTATCGCGATAAAATTCCCAACGGCACGCTTAGCGGATCGATTGGCTTGCATGGACAAATGAGCGACAAAGAATGGTTTACTTGGCCGATGGACCTCGATGGGCAGCTGCAAGCCCATATTCCTGACTACACTGTGGTGGAATCGCCTCCTCCGCAAAAAGCCAAGCCGGGGGTGACCGGCGGTGGCACTGACGTGAACAAAGCCGCGTCTTCGGCATTTTTACCGAGCGGCTACCTCACGCAACACTTGCACATGAAGACGGCAGTGACGATTGATGTAGTTCACAAAACTCTCTTGGTCATAAAGGGTCTGCAAGTAGATGGACAGATCCAAGAGGGTCACTTCCGCGGCGGCGTCAGTTTGCGCGAGATCTTTTCCGGTGGCGTGCAAATGTCCAGTTTGGACGTGCCGCTTCTCGATCCCCGACCAGCGCTCCAAGGTCTGGTGAAGTGGCGTGATTTGGTCATTCAAGATGCGATCGGCTTTGCCAAGCCCGAATATAAGGACTTCGCGACGGGTCGCATGGCCGGCTCTACCGAATTTAAAACCTACATGCCCGGCGATCCTAGCTTCATGCAATTTTTAAAAGCTAAGGGCGACATTTCAATGGAACCGGTGACTTTGAATTCGGTAAAAGTCGGGCAGATCATCAACGACCTAGTACAGAAGGTGCCGATGCTAAAAATCGCGCCAGTGAAAGTTGAGCCACTTCAAGGCACGGTGAAGACGCGTTTTGATCTGCACGATCAAGTCATGCAAATCGAGGCTTTCAATGCCCATGACCGCAGCGGCAGCGAGTTGCAACTTCAAGGCAAGGTGGCCCTGACCAATATGCAAGGCGATCTCAACGGCAGTTTTTTATGGGCGCAGCCCACCGTGAAAGGCTGCTTGCTCGAAGGCAACGCCGATGCTCAGGGGCGCGTGATCATTCCGGTGGTGATCAAGGGCGACCTTATGCATTCCGGGATGGGTATGCTTGGTGATAGTGCGAGTCAGCTCGGTGGCAAGGCTCTCGAATGTGAGAAAAAGAAATTGGTCGAACGGGTGCAAAAAGAGGGTACGAAGAAACTCGAAGAAGAAGTTAAGAAGGGCCTTAAAGGATTGTTTGGAAATTAGATCCAGTCCCTTCAAAAATGATATTGTCCCTGCGTGAGTACATAGGGTTGGTTTAGTAATAACCCACCTCCCGAAAAATAGTAAGGCACGCGCACTTCCATTCCCGTGGACCACTCCGCTGTGAACTTGAACGTGGCTGAAGCATAGGGCCCAAGCACCAGCGAGTTGCCCGATTCGCCAAAGACATCCCAACCCACAAATTTGCGGGTGGCATGGAAAGAATCGTAACCAAGTCGGCCACAGAATGTCGTTGAGGTTCCCGCTTTCGTGGTCGCACAATTGAACGCCCAGATCTGTGATCCGAGCGTGGAAGCTGAGGCGGCTAAGAAAAGTGATCCGACCGTTCGCAAGAATCGCTCGAGTGTGCGATGCCTGCGGAATTGGGTTCAAATTAGGAGAGAAGCTGCGATTAATCAATCTCGCTTAACGCGTCACAAAAAGGTGCAAACTTTAACCGAGAATTGCGCTTTGCAAATCATAGCCCAGGACCCCTATCAATTATTCAAATGACAAAATTATTCAAAAGCTGAGCAAAAATCGTCACTATATGTCGGCCAACACTCGCGAGGACTCCTGCCGTAACTGCCCCATATCCAGTTAAACCACGCCCGGCGGTTTTCCGGGTGGGGCACATGGATTGCTTTATAAACGGAAAAACCCAATCGTTCGTGGCTGATGGAGCAACAGGTCTCGCACAGTTCGAATCGAGCACAATTATAGGAGTATATATGTATAAAAGCGGTGCTTTATGCTTATCCTTGGTAGGAATGATGACGGCTTCCGTGAGTCACGCTAAACTTGGTGGCGATGCCAATCCCCCAGACCCGGTTAAGGCGACCGCGCCCGCGACGGCTCCCTCGTCCAAATTGAGCCCTCTTAACGGCAGCTTTGACCTGAACACAGAATTTACGGTCGGATCCGAGGTTACTACTGCAGACGAGATGAAGTCGGAACTGAAAAGCATTCCCGCAGCATTTGATGCCGGTGGCCGTCTTAATGTTACGTTGAGTGGCAATTTCGGTAGCACTCCGATCGAAATCTTATTTTCTCAAGGTCCTGACGCTTCGAAAATTTATTACTTCTGGAAATTCGTAGCCACTGATTTAAGTCCCAACAAACCGGCCACCCGAGGGGCGGAATGTGCGAATGAGGACTCCAGCCTACAAAATACAGGGGCGTTCATTCCTTCTAAAATCAACGACGGCAAGGGTGTAAAAGGCTTTCGCGCCTTGGACTTCAGTGATCATGGAGTCTATGCGGACTGCAGCGGTCGAACATATCTTGGCCACCATGAGACCAAGGCGGGAAACAATTTTAACATGTTGCGCATCTATCAAGGTGCACGGCACATCGGTTACCAAATCAACATCTCCTCCGTGGCTAAACCGTACAATTTGTTTTTCGTTCGCCCCGTTGATAGTCACTAAACTCAGATACCTTAGCTTTAGGTGAATCACGCACTCGGCGTGATTCACCAGGCCGCTCAATTGAATAATTAAAAGGAATTGGCACATGTTACCCGCAATTTCAATATTTGCGTCAATTCTAGTTTCACAACTTGTGGGCGCACAGAATAACGTGCGTATCAATCCCAATATTGGCCAAGCCGCGATTCTATTTGCGAATCAAATTCCATTCGAAAAGCAGACTCACTCGGACGTTCTCAAATTTTCCAGAGATGATTTTCCTAAAAGTTGGGACCAACAGTTTGCTTCCTTCAGTGAGAAGTACAAGCGTCCGTTGCTCGATCCAAAAAAAAATTACATTCTCATTCTCGCCACTGAGCCCAGTCACGCTTATGACTTGCGCTCGGGTGAGCATCTGCGTCGCTCTCTCACCAAAAAGGCACCAGGTCTCAAGATCCATGTTGGGCATATGATCGTTGGCTGGCAATGTTCGGATGGGCAGCAGGTCACCGAGCAACGAGTTGCGGCCATCACGGGTGAGGAAGATCATCAGTTGAGCCGGATGGTTTTCGATGGTTGGGGCATGACCTCATACCTCTCGGTATTTACCGATGGGGTATTCCAATCCGGTCGGCATGTCGATGATATTTTCCAAAATAAAATTGTTCCCAAAGGAATCCCCTTTCAATTCCTGATTCTGGCCATTAAGCCTCAGCAGTGCCGGCGGGCGAGCGAATTTGTAAAAGCCTATGTCTCAAATCCCGATAAGCCGTACCGATTGTTTGGCACG
>JANXMF010000063.1 GCA_025354795.1 Pseudobdellovibrionaceae bacterium | reverse complement strand
ACACGTCGAGTGCGATAAACTCACCGACTCAAAGCGCAGCAGGTGATCGCTCATCGCCTTAGCGCCCATCTCAGGCTTTTCCTTCTTGATCTTCAAAATCTTGTCGACGATCCATTGACTCGTCAGCTTCGGCTGATGATGCGGACGACGACTCTTCTTATCTTTACTCACCGGAGCGCCACCTTTGCGGCGATGCTCATAGACCCAGCCGTAAACCGTACCTATAGACTCGATGCCCTTCTCCTCGCAAAGAGCCGGCACCGACTCGCCGGCAAGCGCTCGCTTGAGAACCGACTGCTTCAATTCAGGTTCATAAACTCGTGTCTTGCGTCGACCCGAAAACAGGGCGTCGCCACTGGACTCTGTCATGTGTCATTTCCTTGGTTAAATTATTTTTTCGTCAACCAAGGAGGCGCCTCATTGGTGCCTTAGATGTGTAGCGGCAAAACATGTAATCCCAGTTTTAATATTCAAGAAAACGTCGAATCAGCTCCCCCTCATGGTCTCTGACTGCGTTGGTGGTTTTGTATCCAACGTCCACAAATTGTTGGATATTTGTGAAGCCGAGAGGGCGCGGGGATAGTGCGCCGAGCGGAACCTTTCCTCTGCCATCACTGGTGTGGCACTGCATACATTTCGCTTCCACAGTGATGCCGTCAATATGAGATTCCCGTACCCAGAAATCGCCAACGCGCTTAAAAAAGAAGGGGTGCCAATGAATACCGTTGCGCGAGGCCAGAACCTCCAAAGTGGAAATGCGGCCATCCGGAGTTTTGGTTTCGGCAACACGCATCCGGTCAAGGTGAATGCTGTGGACTCCGCCCTGGGCCCATTTGTTAGTCGGCCAAGTGATTTTTCGGGTAAACTCATGGCCCCGGAATTCTCTAGGCATTCCTCGCGAGGTGAGACCGGATATATTCTCCGTGCGAGCCCACCATTTTGGAACATTACTGAAATCTCCCGGGAGAATGTTAAACGAGGCGAATCTATTAAAAGTCTCATATTTGCCGTCTTCAATATCATCGCCGGCAAAGGTTTTAGGCGCCGCAGGAATAGCATCGTTAAATAACCAAATTGGATCATTGGGGTCCAAGTTCTCAACGTTGGGGGTGGCTACCTGCCGTGATGCGGGCTGAACTTGCGGTCGGGCAAATCTAATCATTAAGAAAAGGAATTGCAAAGCAGAGGGTTTTGGCACTGGCTCTTGAATGGTTTTGTAGCGCACAGGCACCGTTAGCCATGCAGAGACTGTATCTATTTGAACTTGGTCTTCGCGTCCGAGCTGCAGCAAGGCTTGCGGGCCTAGGTTTTTCTTAACCACGCGGCTGACGGAGTACGCCCAGTAAAGATCCGGTGTTAGCTTTTTAAGCTGATCTGGCTGGGCTTTAACGCTACTAAAAATGCTCTGAAAGCGAACCCGTTTTTCTGCAAACCAGTGCAAGAATTCCTTCTCCATAAAGGCTTGGAGCTCTTTTTCTCGCCGAATGGAGAAAGGGGCATCACCCATTCCTTCCTTTTGCATCCGGCTTCCCTGTTCGCCAATGGCTCTCTTAAATCCCTCGAGGAATATCAAGATATTTTCATCTGACTCTTCTTCCTTGAAGGGTTTCATTGCCAGCAAATCATAAACAAATCCATTCATAAATAGCCACAAATTTCCGGCATCGCGCGAGTTGGCCCAAGTGCTCGCGAGCCCCTGAAGGATGGCCTCAAAGGCAGGGTCTTGCTTTTCGATCAGCTCATTCAGATGTTGAAGAAATGACAATGGAAAAATTCCAGTTTGTATATAAATATTCTTTAGTTCGGGACGGGCTCCCAGTAACTCATGGAACTTTTTTAATGCTAGATGAATTGGTAAAGACTCTGTCGAGTCTCGTACAAGGTCCGCAGCACAAGAAGTAGGGTTTGGAGGCAGCCCCTCGGCCAGCGTGACCACATTGAAGAGAGCCGCACTCGTGAGTAAAGCCTTGAATAATATGGCTGGTTTCACAATTGCTCCTTTTGAACCTGGGACCAAGAATGACAGGCTTTATTATCTAACTTTTACGCGACACTGGATAAGATGCGCAAGCTACTCGACGGAAATTTGAATTAGGAGACTAAAGTAGGTCGAAAAAGGAGAAGAAGTTACACTGTCGGTCAGTGATCGAGGCAGAGGATCATTCTATTAATCGTGGGTAAAATGTGGATTCAATCACTAAGGTCCAGGTCGCAAACCCCGGTGGGCTAAGGTCCGGATTCTGGATTTTTCCATAAAAAACGAGGCCTAAGACCCATCCCATTTGGTTTGATTTTTGTACGACCAAAATTTCACACCAAGGATGGGCAAAATGGATCAAAGGACCTCTGTATACATTCCCTATGCTTTCAGAAGTTTTTAAGGTTTTTCTACCGTCGATGTCAAAGAGTCGATTCCTGAAGAAAAAATGAACATCATCTTAGAGAAGACGGAGGACCGCGTATGCTTGTGCGGTCGTTGCGGGTTAAAGCTTGGCGCTATGAAGGATCGCTACTGGGTCACGGCGCGCCACCTGCGCGTATTTAATTGGCAAGTGACGGTCAGCTTCTGGCGCGAGAAGAGATGGTGCGAAAACTGCAAAAAAGTACGCTCGGAGATGATTGAGTTTATTTGTCCAGTGTCGCCTCACATTACGATGGAGCTGGCGTGGTGGATTAGTAGCAATGCTGTCCGCTTAAGCCTGCCGCCTCCGGCGGCGGCTTTACGCGGCCAGCTTGACGGCGTAGGTCAAAGTCTGAGAGCGTAAAAGAAAAGGCCCCGGGACTAATCGGAGCCTTTAAAAACTTATAAACAATGACTATTTATGACGCATCCGCGGCGCGCCACAGCTAATATCACCATCGTTCGTCTCTGAT
>JANXMF010000228.1 GCA_025354795.1 Pseudobdellovibrionaceae bacterium | reverse complement strand
GACCGTCCCGCCGGTGAATCCGACCCTGGTCTCCATTACGCCGGGCATTTTTCTAAAAAATTCTTCGGTACCCCAGTAGCAGCCGGCGGCGAAGGTCGCGGTTTCGAGATTGGCGGCGTGGGCAGGGCTGAGAGTGTAGAGCAGGCTGAGGAGGATGGCTTTCATAGGGTGATGGTACCTCAGATTGAGGTTGGTGTGAAGTGGGTTTTGGACGGGGTTGTGCTTGGTGAGCGCGCGGCTGGACCGTCCGCGAATGGGGCGTTTCTTCGGCCTCCTGCCGAAGAAAGAGATGAAAGAGAATCCGCCTGACCACCGCGCAAAACCACACCGTGAACGCGCGCGATGGCGGCAGCAATGAACTACAAAATCTAACTACTCTGTGCGCGTTTTATCACGATCTTGTTCATCAATTGACACTGGAATGGTTTTTTAAGGTCGAACAGTGGAAGGCCGGAGGGTAACTCCGGCCGAAAACAACTCTAGTTCTTACAGAACGGCTGTGTTGGATCAAGCTGGCAAAGCAATTTACACATGTTCGGATCCGCGACGGGGCAATCATCTTTACCACCGCCACCGCCACCGCCACCGCCACCGCCACCGCCACCGGTAGTCGGGCTAAACCAGCAGCGTGGACGGAAGCCAAGCGCATCAGTTCCCTGCACGCAGGACCCGGCGTTGACATCGGTGTCACTGTTGTTGACTGAGGTCGCGACGGGACAAAGTGAGCCGCTAAAGTAAGTGTCCATCCGACATTGGGTGGCCGGGTGGGCGTCGTTGGTGCGGCTCACAGTGCTAGTGTCCGGCGTGGAAAACTGGGGGCGAGTTTTTTCGCTGCTTAAGTCCTGGAACAGATAGGACACCGACTCTGATGACATTGAGATACGCATGCAGAGGTCTTGGTCGTTTTGTGCTTTAAATTGGGCCAAGCACTGAGACTTGGCGAGTGGATCGATGTTGGCGTTGGCGAGGATCGACGAATTGTTATCTTGCGCGAAAAAGTCGCGCAAACACTTCAGTGTCGCGAAATAATCAGCGCCGCCTTCGTTGGTGGCCCACGCGCCGCCGAACATGCTGTTGATTTTCGGCGCACCGCCGAGGTGATGACCCATTTCATGACAGGCGATCAGCGCTTCACCTTCCACGGTGGTGTCGGGATGGCGGGCGATACCTCCATACATATTGATAATCCAACGGTTACCCTGTTGCTCGGCGCTCGAGTTCACAGTGCTGTCCGTCCACAGGCGATTGATGACCAGCGAGCCGCCTTTTTGCTTTACCACGTTCTCATACAGAGCCTGAATGCGATCCATAATCTTGTTGTACTCGGCTTCGGTCACGCCGCCGTTGTTGCGCATTCCGATGTAGCTGTGATTGCCTACAGGAATTTTTACATCATTGGGCGGCAAAAAGCCGTCACACATTTTCTTGGTTGCTGTCATCCCTGAGACTGAAAAAGCCAGCGCAACTAGCGATCCTAAGATCGCGGCCGATCTGAAATATTTCACTTATCCCCCCTGTTCCCTGGAAAAATTGAGCGTTGTTTTAGAAAGGGTAGCAAGTCCCCGATGTTTGGCTATGGGAATTTCGGATTGTGGCTGAATGCTGGGGAATTGTTCGCGTTTAGACTATGAAGACTAGACCTTGGTGTAGAAATTCGACACGGGGTTTCGAATGGATCCATCTCCATAAGAAGACTTCTCTTGGCGATCTGGCATTTTTGAAGGAACTGTGCGCCGAACGCAACGGGGAAGGTAACTGCAATCGCTTGAGGTGTGCCAAAATTGCCCTTGCCATTTGTCAACTGGATTGGAGCTTCAAGCCTGGCCGTCTTAATGAGTTTGGGACCGCTCGCAACGCACCGAGAGTGGACAGCAGGACCAGAGATCCTGACAGTTCGGATAGATGGCCTAAGCCTTTTAATCCCGTTGGTCTGCCGATTTTCCTAGTTCGAGGGCGTTATGTTTTAACCGGGAAAATCAATGAGCCTCTCTTTGAGTAAAAATACCGACCCAGTTCACAAAAGTTTAAGATGTAATCCGTCCGCCCATACCTGGGGTCCTTGTCTATTTAGGGCACAGCTGAAAAAAGCCCGATCACTTAGTTCCGCTACAGAACCTTTCGAAATGGTATCAAGCCATTGGTGTACTGTGAGTTTAAAACAAAGTCTTAATTCGGAAAACACAAGACCGCTACATTATCGTCCGTCTTGTGCGTTTCTTGAATCTCGCCGTAAAAGCCACTGAGCGTATATGCAAGTTCAGACTTGTCCGCCACAACGGATGAAGACCAAAACCAATTCAGACTAAAATCTCCCATTGGAGCTTTATAGCCATCGAAATCCACATAAAAATCGTCTGGTTCGCTATCCTGATTTATAGACTTCACAAGTTTGAATTTTTGATGAACCTCGTCAGCCTTAGTCTCTGAAACCTCTCTCAAGCCCATAGCGCCATACGTTTGGGTTGATTTTGCCAACTCCCTAACCGTGGGTACATGCGTTCCCTCAGGACACGACTTTTTTGCCTCTGTGAATTTCATGTGTCGAACGTCCTCATGAATATTTCTTAGAATTCTATCTTTTCCGATATGATCCATGCCTGATGCTGCGGCCGAAGGGAGAATTTTCAGCTGGTAATCTTGCAAACCGACCTGACTTTTAAGACGGAAAAATAACAGACCTTTTTCCGATTTTCCAGGCTCGATTTTCCTCGCCGACAGTAGGTAAGACTTATAATCAATTTTAGTAGTCTTCGTAACCGGATTAAATATTTCGTTATTCCCAGTGGAACTCGATGGCGAACTGCCGCCGCTCCCAACCCTACCAAGATCCCACAAATTGCAGCCCGGGCAGCCGGCACTGACAGCAACCAGAGCAACCAAAATTGCCGCCATCCCGATGACGACGACGCCGAAATTAAAGGCGTCTGCGGCTACGGCCTTAGGATTGAGTCTCCTGATTTCTTTGGGGACTTCGCGCTCGTCGATGGCGAGGATCTGATCCTTGCCATTTGCCAAAGCGAAACTTTTTTCGTAAATAAATTTAGATTTTTGGCTAGTATTTTTAATTTCTACGTAGACAGGAACAATTCCATCGTCAAGAATTTTCTGCAAGGCTTCATTCTTGGAGTTAGATCCTTTATAGTTTAGATCTATTCGTTTGAATGCGTTGGCGAACTCACCATTTGCTAAACGACTGAAAAAATCGCTCAAGGGAAGTTTCGACGGAAGATAGATGAGGCTTTTAATTTCCCAATCATTATTAATCTGTGCTGAGGACGCTGCATTAGTCGGCAGCTCCACGGTCTTATAATCTGTGGTAGAAGTGTGGATACACCCTGAACCAAGCATTTGGGTAAATACTAAAAGTAAAGCGGTTAACCGATGGCCTAAACTAGCGCTGAACAGAGGGTTAAACCAATCCGCCAATTTCCACATCCGTCAAATGATAGAACATTAGAACAAAAATTCAATGTAAACTTTCTTTAACAAAAAATCCCATTTATGAGGCTCAGTGACTGAGGGCCGTTAGGCCGTTGGACCTGTCATAAACCTGTGATTTGGTGGTTTTTATAACGGTGCGGCGGCAGAAATTTGGCTGCTTTGGCCTGTGATTATATACGGCCCTATATTTTTTATTAACGCTGCTCAAATGGACAAACTCGCCGACTGCAGAAACCCCCTTCACAAATTCATAGTTTTCGACAACTGCGCCAGGCATGAGATCAAAGAGCATAATCACGCGGTATAGGTCAGCCATGGCCGGACTGACCGCAGCGATGAGATAATCTGAACCCGAAAAATACTGCATATAATTGAGTACATACTGAATGAGTCGATCAGTCATGTCTAGGCTGAACACCCAGCGACTGAATCCACACAATATAGTGACTAACGTCCGTCGATCGCACTAATGAATCGCAATTGGGACTACTCTCCGAGTGCACTCCGACGAGCACTAATTTATCGCCAACCGAAATGAAATCGGGGCCACCTGAATCGCCGTTACATGCGGTTTGTCCCGATTTGCCTGCAAATAAAACTTTCTCGTTGGCGTCAACGCTATTGATTGTCGTTACAACGGACCGAAGGACGCCTCGGCCATTGCCAGCTCCTACACCATCCGTCGCGCCATATCCCGCCATGACAACAGCGCGACCCGCAGTAGGTCGCGACTTCATTGCAAGTACCACGGGTTCGTATCCCTGGGGCAGCCCGCCTGAAAAAGTAAGAACGGCTATGTCATCAGAGCCAAAGGCCTCAGAATAAGCAATGGCTTTGGTCACTTTTCGGCTCAATGCGGAAGCGCTAAAGGAAGTCGCAAAAATCAAAACTGCATTGTCTGACCCAAATCCAAGCAAACAGTGAGCCGCAGTGAGTGCATGCGAGTCATCGAGTATCGTAGCCGTGCAACCAGATTTGCCATTTGAACCCCGCACGGTAAAGAGAACGGTTTGGTGGGCAATGCCTGACGATGGATCCACTATCTCCCCACCAATAATCGCAAATGTAGATTGAACACCAAAAAATAACACGAATTGAAAAATGCTTTTCATCGTGGCTCCCAACCCCTTTCAAAGCTTAGTCTCCTTCTAAACATTTTTTAAGGACTTGGCGCAACATTTGCGTCGACCTCGGTCGTGCAGCCGATTTAAAAAATGCCCAGAAAGTATAGGTTTACAGTTCCTTCATTGTGCATGTAAAGGTCGAAAGTATTTTACCTAGGAGCTTAGACTAAAATGAAAAACATGTCTTATTTATTAATTTTAATGATAGCTTTCGCCCCTCATTTAAGCTGGGGGAGGTAACGGCGAACATCTCTGTAATGGCGTTATTGGATGTGTGATCCCCTTTGCAGCTGTCTCGTGCGAAACCAAGTCGGCAGGTCCGTTTAGCATCGCCGCAAAAGAAACCCAGCACCGCAAGGGCTCCGCCATCGTAACCTCAAAGGTGCAAAGGGCTATTGACCGATCAAAGGATTGGCAAGATACTTAAAGCCATGACTCTACTTTTTGCAATCTTCCTATGGTTATTTAACAATCCGACTTTTGCTCACGAATGGCATAAATGTGAGAAAAATTCAGATTGCATTAAAGTTGCCATAGGCTGCGACCGGATGAGTGAGAAAAAAAAGCCGGACGATGAGTTAGCGGTTATTTCAAGCGCCGAAAAAACCAAACGTTGTTCGAAGCCAACGCACTCCGATCTGGAAGCAGATACTAAGGGCGTCCCCTACTGCTTTGAGAAAAACTGGTGCATCCTATTGCAGACCAAAAATGATAACTGTATGCGATCCAGTTGTTGGGGTCATGCTCATTGTAATTACTTGAATTGTACCAAAGTTGACGGATCTGGTTATATAATTTTTGTTGAATAGGAATGATGGTTGCAAAGTCTTGAACGAACGCTCAAATTTATGTCCGAATTTCTAGAGCTTCCGGGTTTTTGATGATGATTGCATGTGCCTCTACTCACATTGCGCCCGAGAGGGTACCGGCTCAGAACTACATGTATGTACCACACATTGTGTTTATGAATGAAACCAACGACTCGGCCATGAGTCCTACTACCGATGGCAGGAGCTCAGTCTATATGATCTGGTTCCCAAAAATTTGGAACTCACCGATTTCATTCCCTTCTTAGTTTAAAAAAATCGCGCTGGGCCTCGGCTTGAGCCAGAAACATGATATCCCCTGAAATGTATTTTGCCCCCAGGTGTTTGGCAAAACTGCGTGCGGCACTGTCCTCGCGATAGTTCAAATCAAGTACCAATTTTATTTTTTGAAAATTCTGTGGCCAGGCCGCTCCCGGATCGGCTGCCCAAATCAGAACCTCGGCATCTACGGCCGCGGCTTGGTTTTCACGGGGCTCGCCCGAACGCACTGAATAGGCGCTGGCTTTGCCAAACACTTTTTGTACCCCTGCAAGCGTGCCGCCTCCACCCCACACCACAATCATACGTTGCATCAGCTCAGGGTCCACATTGGTTTGCACTTCTCGGGCAAGAACCATGAGGCCGGCCACATCGGAATTGGTGCCATGTATCGGTTGCGAAGGTAGACATGATATGGAATTGGCGGATTTCAACTGGTCGGTCACAGAGTCCGTGACCTGACACTGGCAAAAGGCAAATAACTTATGGGGTGACGTAACGGCTGCGGCCGTGAGGCCCACACAACGTAAGAGAGGGAATGCAACCTCGATTTCCCCTGCATAAATTTGGATTGCAAAAACGGGCATTGTCTGCCCCGCGAAAAAGGCCTTGTGTTCGATGGGAGTTTTTGAATGGGCGACAGGATCGCCAAGCACGGCCGCAAAAGTTGTGACGGAGTCAGGGATCGCGAGCCATTGAAAGAGCGTGGGCTGATCAGGAGCAGAACCCGTGCCATCTTTCCAAAAATTAATTTTTTGCCGGCCCTTTTGCAGTAAGCGCACCCATGTCCAACGCCCCTCCCGGGAGCGCGGAAGAATGCTGCGATTGGCCGAATCTTCGGAGTGCCACTCGAGGAGAATTTTTAATTGGTGAAAGTCGGCAATTATCGGCGCCGCTTTCAAATGACGTTGGCCCCCGGCTCGTTCGAGGCGAGTCAGAAACATACTCAGACTTTCATTTGGCGCCATCTCGTGAGCCGACACCACATCGACTCCCAGTTCGGGCGCTGCGCCGATTTCAAGCGGCCAATCTAAAAGACCGCCCCGGTCTGCGCGCAACTGCAGCAGGGCGGCCGCAGTCTCGCTTCGGCGTACGCTAAGCAAGGTCGGCGAGGTCCGCCCTTTTAAAACTTTTTGCATTTGCGCGGGGGTAAGCCAGTCACTGCGCAGCTCAAAGCCCGAACTTGCAATTTTTTGTAAAAACTCGGGGCGTTCAAGGTGCCAAGGGGAAATAGTGAGGTAGCCATCGCTAAGGCTTTCTAGCTTGTGGCTGAAGAGCATCTCCTCGGTGGAATCAATCCCCCGCACGCCCTCAGGAACAATATAGATCTCGTTCGCTCGTTGCAAAAAAAAGGGCATGCGAGAGTTCGCGCGTTGACGAAACTCCTCCAGTTCACTCACTTGAGGATTTAAGCGAGGTCGATCTAAAAAAATTCGGCCGAAGGCGTCGGTCGCTCTCTGGAGCCACAGACAATGGATTTCTTCAGGAATCTCCTGAACCGGAAATCCTCCGCCCACCGCACACACAAAAGATGGGTGCTCACTGAGTATCGATTGAAAGACTTTTGTTTCGAGCTGGCGAAATGTCGCTTCACCTTCATTGGTGAAGAGCGCGGCTATGGTTTGACCCGAGTGGCGCTCAATTTCCGCGTCCAAATCCAAAAACACCGTGAAGTCCGGCTGATAGGCCTTGAGCCGCTCAAGCAAGCTTGTTTTACCGACGCCGCGATGGCCAATAAGTACAAGCCGTGGCATTAGGCCTTCCGCTCCAGCGCGCGCGCGAACTCAACAATTTCTTGGACCGCGGTCTTTTCAATTATCGGTTTACCAACGTTGTTTAGAAAAATAAAACGAATGTTGCCATCGGAAAGTTTTTTATCTTGAGTGATATACCTTTCCAAATCGCGCACTTGGCGCAAACATTCGCCCACGGTTGGAAGTGGCGGTAAGCTTCGGCCAAATTGGGTGGCCATAATCCGAGCGTAGCTTTTCTCAGAGAGATGGCCGCGTGACTTGGAGAATTCAAGCGCAAATACTAGACCTAGATCGACCGCTTGACCATGCGAACGCGCCAAAGCGGCTTCGAAAACATGACCTAAAGTGTGACCGAGGTTCAAAATCAAACGCAGGCCCTTGGTCTCGTAGGGGTCGCGTTGCACGATTGAGTGCTTGTAGCGAATCAAATCGGGCAATAGCTGATAAATTTGGCGCGCGCTGAACTCGCGCGAATCCTTGCACTTTCGCCACAAGGCCCCGCCTTTCAGGAGAACAGTTTTATGCAGTTCACCAACGGCGTCCGTGCCCCTTTCGACAGGTTGGCTAAGAAGTAGCGATTTACAAATGAAAGTGAGATGGGCCGGATAAAAACTACCAATTTGATTTTTAAAACCGCCGGCGTTTAAGGCGGTTTTGCCACCATGAGCCGAATCCATTGCGGCAAGCCAAGTTGAGGGGATTTGAATAAGCGGAACCCCGCGCTTAAAGACACTTGCAACAAAACCGGCAAAATCGCCAACGCTCCCGCCGCCCAAGGCAATGATCGTTAGGTCTCTGGTCTGCATCTGCTCATTGATCTTTAAGAGTTTTGTGACATGTTCAGGAAAGTGAGAAAGTTGCTTGAGTTCTTCTCCCGCTTTAACTCCGTAACTAAATGTAAAAGAACGGATCCAGGGACGAAACGAGCGCAAAAGGATTCGGTCGTAAATCAGGAGGCATGAAGTCGGCAATTGCCGGCGGCTTGGCATTGTATTTTGAAAAATGACTCGGGATTTACCGTCCACTCTGCGCTCCGTTACCCGTAAGTATTGAAATATTTTATCATTCTGTTGAGTGCCTCATTGAGCTGATCATCCGGTAATGTCAGTGACATTCGCAAATGGTTTTCGCAGCCAAAAGCTATTCCAGCAACCACGGCTAAGCCACATTTCTCGAGCAGATCCAGGGTCACCTGGGCCGACGTTCGATTTTGGAGATCATAGTGTACCCACAGGTAAAACGCTCCTTCAGAGGGATAAACTTTGAGCCGGGCATGTCCGTTTAACCTCTGCTGGGTACGCAAAAATCTGGCCTGAATGCGTTCACGCAGTTCGACCACAAAGTGAGTCTCATGCATTAACGTCTGGGCCAGCGCGATTTGCACGAAGTCGGGCAGGGAAGTTAACGTTTGGCTTTGAAATTCTGTGACTTTCGCCGCTAGCGCAGTGGGAGCCGCCATCCAACCCAAGCGCCAACCGGTCAAAGCGTAGCTCTTCGAAGCCCCATGAATAGGAATTACGCGTTTGGCGGTCTGCGCATCACAAACATCTAAAAGGTGAGGGGCACGCTTCGCACTCGAGAAAATCAATTGGTTGTAGATGTCGTCACAAAAAACATAGAGTCGCGGATGCTTTTTGACCAACTCGGCGATCGCGCGCAATTCTTCCTTTGAATAAACCGCACCGGTCGGATTGCACGGGGAATTTAAGATCAGCACCCGCGACTTTGCAGTGAGATGTTGTTGCAGACGCGGGCCCGTGATTCGATAGCCTTCGGTTGGCGGGCAAGACGCTATCCGTACCGAAGCCCCGACCGAGGTCGCTAAAGTTTCATAGCTGACCCAGTTTGGCGCGGGTATGATGACTTCATCGCCTTCATCGCAAAGGCAAAAAAACAAACTAAAAAGCGAGAACTTGGAACCGGGAGAAATGACAATTTGCTCAACTGAGAACACTTGATCATAGAGCGCGCTCATCCACTTCGCAATCGCTTGTCGTGCGGCCAGTAGCCCTTGAGGCGAGCCGTATTTGAAATTGGCAGTCTGAATACCCTCGAGCAAAGCTTGCTTTGCAAATGGCGGAATGTCGCCATCGGGTTCTCCGACCGTGGCTAAAATGATGTCCTCTCCTTGGGCCATTCGTTTTAACGCCAGACCGGTCGCCGCCATCGTGGCCGAAGTCGATAATTTTTTGGCGCGTTGACTAAAGTCCATGTGGTTAAATGCGATCCTGGCGTTGCCACAAAATATGATCTAAAATCGTCAGCCGTGCCATCGCCTCTAAAACCGGAATCGCACGCGGAATTATGCATGGATCGTGACGGCCCTTTTTAGCCGTGTCGAGCACTGTTGCTGTTGGCTTAAACAAGACCCGGAATAAAATATTTTCGCCGGTACTGATGCCGCCGCGCAATCCGCCGTATTTTCTTTGGCTGGCCTCGCGATGAAAGACTGAACCTTCGGCATGAATAGCTTCGCGCCCCGCACCCAATTCGACACCGGCCGTGGCGCCAATGCTCATGAACGCAGCCGCAAGATCGGATTTGAGCTTATGAAAAACTGGCTGACCAAGCCCTTGGGGCGCGCCGCAGATGAGCACTTCAACCTCGCCACCAAAACTCTTACCAGTTTGTTTGGCATCGAGCAAAAGCTCTTCCACTAACTTATTTTTCGTAGCCAGCGGAAGACGGGCTGAAAAACCATCGACCTCATCCGCGGATTTGACTTCCTTCTCAACCGCCAAAATTTCGGCCTCAGTTAGAGAAATCGGGCCAATGCTTGAGGCAAACGCAAAAATTCGCAAGTGCGGGCACAGTTTATCTAACGCCATTTGCGCGACTGCACCGCCCATCACTCGCGCCAGGGTTTCGCGACCAGAAGAGCGACCACCGCCACGATGGTCCGTGTGACCAAATTTCATTTTCCAGGTGTCGTCCGCATGACCCGGGCGGGTGACGGCTTTGATTTCATTATAGTCCTGTGGGCGCGTATCGTGATTGCGAACCATAATCGCAATCGGCGTTCCTAGGGTTTGCTTCTCGAAGACACCACTTAAGATTTCAGGTTGATCCTGCTCCAGTCGGTCAGAAACGATGGCCGCGACACCGGGCTTTCCTCCCGGTCGGCGCCGTGCGAGCTCTTTAATTAAAAGCGCTTCGTTAAAGGGAATCTGGGCTGGGCAGCCTTCGATCACGACGCCCAACGCGGGACCATGGCTTTCACCAAAGCTTAAAATTTGAAAACGTTGACCATATGTATTTGCGCTCATTCAAGAACCTCGTCCGGATTCATTTTTATGATTTTCCAAAATTCCGGAAAACTTTTTGACACCACATTCGGTGCAATAATTTGAATCGGAATTTTTTGCGATCGTACCAACGCCGCGGCAAAGGCAAGGCGATGGTCGTGGTCGGTATCATACGTAAAAGGTTCCAGACAGGGTTTGGCACCTTTTACCGGCTGAATTTCCATACCATCCGGCAAAACTCGGTGTGGAACTCCTAGCAAGCGCAAAAGTTCAGAGGTTTTAGCAATACGATTGGATTCCTTATGCACCAATTGCGAGGCGCCATACAGGCGCGACTTGGTTTGCGCAAAGGCGCAAACAGTGGCCAAAACAGGGAACAAATCCGGACACGAAGCCAAATTGGCTTCAATCCCTTGTAGCGATAAGGCGCGTTGAACCCTCAGCTGGCTTTGCTCGCAGGTGATAGGCGCACCCATCATGCGGAGCAGACCCACAAAAACCCGGTCCGGTTGTAAATCAGATTGAGGGAAGGAATCAAACACTGCGTTACCATTCAAGGTCGCAAATGCGGCGACGGCAAAGAGCGAACTCACATCGCTTTCCACCTCATAGGCACGCATTTGGACCTCACTGTGAGCTCGTATAATCAGGGAGTTTTCTCGTTGCTCGTAGCGCATTCCCAACTGTCTCACCATTTTGAGGGTCATCGATAAATAGCCTTCGCTAACCGCGACACCAGGCATTTCGAGATGCAGATCTTGCTTGAGATTCCAGGCGTTTAAAATTATGCCGGAAGCAAACTGACTGGAGATATTTCGCCGCACTTGAATGGCGGCATCGAGATTTTGCCAACCCGTACTAATAATCACCCAATGATCTGACGCCGTGGTGACCTGACTGCCCAGCCGAGATAATATTTCCAGTAAATCTTGATGCGGGCGACTGAGTAAACGTGTGGTTCCGCGTAAAACAAATCGTCCCTGCAAACGCGAAACGCGCAACGCCAAAAAGCGAAAAACCGACCCTGCTGCACCACAATCGACATCCTTTGACGGCAGCCGGAGCAGCGCGTCTCGCATTCGCACCACATCATCGCACTGCGATTGGCCATGGAGAATCAATTCCGGAAAATAAGAGGCGCATATCAAGGCGCGGTTCATTAGCGATTTGGAAGCTGGAATTACGCCTCGGTAAAAATAATCCGCCATTTTTCCTCGCGAGCTTAGGACGCTACAGGCTTCACTGATTCCGCTATTAATTTGCGATCCATAACCGTCGCGAGTTTTCTGACCTTCACCATCAGCTCCGAAAAGTCACTGGGCAAAAGTGCCTGCGGCCCATCCGATAAGGCCTCATGCGGTCGATCGTGAACCTCGACAATTATGGCATCCGCACCGCTGGCCATACCTGCCAGCGCCATTGGCGCCACTAGATTACGGTAACCGGTGCCATGACTTGGGTCAACAATGACCGGCAAATGGGTCAGCGATTTAAGTATGGGTACGGCACCAAGATCCAAAACGTTGCGTGAATACTGACTATCAAAGGAACGAATGCCGCGTTCGCAAAGCATAACCTGGCTGTTGCCGCCCGACAAAATATACTCGGCACTCATGAGCCATTCTTCAATTGTGGCTGAGGGCCCACGCTTAAGTAAAACTGGCTTATTGGTGGTGCCCAAGACTTTTAGAAAGGAAAAGTTTTGCATATTTCGGGCGCCAATCTGAATGATGTCCACATAGTCCATCATCATATTCAGATCGCGTTCGCTCATTGCTTCCGAGATGATTGGCATACCCGTTTCTTTTGCGGCGAGTGCCAGAATTTTAAGACCCTCAAGGCCGAGCCCCTGAAAACTATAAGGCGAACTACGCGGTTTAAAAACGCCCCCGCGCAGGACATTGGCCCCGGCTTTTTTTACCGCTCGCGCGATTCGCAGCGTCTGATCCTCACTTTCGACGGAGCAAGGGCCGGCCATTATGATGAAATTTTCACTGCTAAATTCGACTCCCTTTACACGCACGGTGGAATGTTGCAATTGATCGCGCTTTTCGGCCAGCTTAAACGGCTTGGAAACTCGAAAGACATATTCTATCTGAGCGAAGGATTGAAATTCAGTGACCTGAATTTTTTCGGTCTTACCTAGTATGCTGATGGTGATTTGCTCATGACCGTTGACGACTTCAGCTTTGCCGCCAAGATCCGAAATTTTCTTGAGAATATCGGCAACATGTTCAATTCGATAGCCTTTTTTTACGGTGATAATCATAAATCTCAGCTTTCTTCGGCGACCGCCGTCAACGTTTGGAAATAGATTTGCGCGGCTTGGATTCAAGCTCGCGAAAAAAACCAATCATAAGATTAAAAAACGCCTTTATATCTTCGGCGGAAAGATGGCTTCGCTTCTGTGCCGTCACTTTTGCAAAAATATTGGCTTCGCGAACCGGATCAAAAACCGGCCAACCATTGGCGAGCTTCAAGTCACCGATCTTGCGAACCAGGTCTGCACGTTGATCGAGGAGGTCGACAATTTTTCCATCCAACTCATCAATTTTTAGACGACAATTGAGCAGCTCTTGATCAGCATGCGACTGCGATTTTGGTGCCGAATTGTTCATGTGCCGACCTCTGCCCTCATAAATCCTATCGGAAAACTGGACTGGAACTTGATGAGTTTAAAACTTTCGAATAGTGTTCGTTATATCGACACAACACGGGGACTGGGCATGCAATCAAATCCATTGAGAGTAGGAATTCAAGGCGTGAAAGCGTCATTCCATGATGTGGCCGCGCAGGCCTATTTTCACGGCCAAACGCTTAATATGGTGGAAAGTTCGTCATTTCGTCACCTTTGCGAAGCGTTGCGGGGCGGTCACAGTGATCTGTGCATGATGGCGGTGGAGAATTCCACCGTGGGAGCGCTAATTCCAAATTTGCTGCTGCTTGATGAGTTTCAGTTTAAGATTTGTGGCGAAATTACGATTCGTGTAGAAATGAGCCTAATGGCTTTAGCTGGCCAGGCGTTAGCCGATCTAAAATTTGTACACTCCCATCCCGTAGCGCTACTTCAATGCGACAAGTTTCTCGCTGGACTGCCGCACCTTAAAATACTCGAAGATGTCGACACCGCCGAAGCTGCAAAAAGCATTCAGGCACACAGGTTGATGGGGCATGCCGCAATTGCTCATCAAATGTCGGCGTCTGTTTACGGGCTTGAAGTTTTGGCGAAGGGGATTGAAACGAATAAAGAAAATTTCACGCGTTTCCTGGTGCTCGCGCGCCCGAGCCACGACTTTGTAGCGCAAAGCCCAAATCGTGCCGCCTTTCGCTTTGAAACGGTCAAAACGCTAGGCGGACTGACCGCCATTCTGCAATGCCTCGACACCCATCCTATGGAATTGATCCGGCTCCAGGGTTTACCTCCGGCCGCGGCCAGCAGCGGCGTCTCGGCTTTTCATGCTGAGGTGGGCTGGGATGGTCATCACCAAAGATTTTATGACACCCTTGAGCAAATTAAGACCTTATCCGTTCACCTCCGATGTTTTGGGGCGTATAGGGCTGCAGCTTTGGCGTAGTCTTGCAGCGGGCTTTGAGAAAAACCCGCATAGCAAATAAAACCAATCGTTCCAGCAATGGCCAGCGCCAAGATACAAAAGTCCGGCTAAAAGCCATTGGTCAATTGTAGCAAGAAGCCCTTTTGCAATCGGGGAGCTTAATCCAAAAAGAGCTGCTGCAGTTATCGCAAATAATGGTCCAGACATGGTCCAATTCTAAAATCAAACGGGCAAAACTGCTACGCCCGTGAAAGAGGGTGTGGCTCGGAGTGCCATACCAAGCCAGTCCTGTTGATGGGATTAAATGAGCTTTCTCTGCAATACTTACCTCCGTTGATCAATGTATACTGCCGCCCGATGCGATTCCGGCAAGAATGCGTACACCTGGTGAGTTTCCGCGTCGAACGCAATTGTATGAGCGCCTTTTTCTGTCGATGTCGTACCCGCCCTTTTCATTGTTACCGTGTCGAATACATCGATGACGCCCGGATCTCCAATAGCGACATAAAGGTGCCTCAGTTTTGAATTGAAAAAAATCACGTCTGGAGATCCAGACAACTCGGCTCGAGAGAGGACCTCTCCGGTACCGGAATCCAAAGTAATGAGCTGCTTTCCGTCGCATGCACAGAAGAGGCGATTGCTTTCAAAGTCAAAATCCAGTCCATGAGGGCCTTCGCCGGGAACCTCAAGCATACGAATTTCAGCAGACATGTTCTCAATGGAAACGACGACGATCTGAGCTGGCTTTCCGATATTTACGTAAAACGAGCTAGTTTTGGAATCGAAGATCGCCCAGCGAGTTCGTCCTGGAACGGGAATTGTGCGAACCACTTCTCGCTTGAGCACGTCAATAAGTGAGAGCGAATAGGTATCAATGCGCTCAGGAATCCCGACGTTTGCTACAAGCAAAATATTTTTCTCAGGATCGTAGGCAAGCCCATTCGGACGACTGCCCACTGAAACTTTTTGCAGTAATTCTTCTTCATTGATACCGAAAACGCCCACTGTGTCCTCACCACGATTGGAGGAGAAGACAAGGTCTCGTTCATTGGAGACAAGGGCGCCAGCGACGCCCTTCAAGCCCGAGATGGAATGCGAATAACGACCTGTTTGCAAGCAGATCACATCAAGAGCGTCATTTGCGGTATGGGCGACATAGAGCCGCCGCGACTTGGCATGAATCGCGGCATGATCAAATCCCCCCAAGCCGGTGTGCTTAGGCAAATCAATAAAACCAAGGGGTTTAAGATCCAATTCAACCATTATGGAATAACCTGTCCTGTGTGAACATCGATAGTCACCTTAATGCTGTGGCCATTTCCGTCAGCAATAAATACATCGGCTACGGGTCTGCCACTCCGGACCATCGGGTTGACCACTGAATAGGGAACTCCGGGTTGAATCTGAAGTGCCTGGAGAATAATTTTCGTGAGCGTAAATTTTGACATCTGCATAACCGTCAGATGGACGGATGCTCGGGCGATATGCTCTTTGTCTTTAAAAATTTCGGCGGCCGGTGCGAATGGGGTGACGGTCGGATCTCCTGAAAGCTCGGTCAGATCGTTACTTTCAGCCGGAGTGGAAAGTCCTTGCGGAGCCGTGTAGATGCTGAGACTTAAGTTATTGTTGTCGTCCATCTCAAATTTAGCGGAGATCACCGGGCCACTGCTTTTTTCGGCCTGCTGAATTCCACTCAGCAACGAAATCTTCGAGTCCTTAATTTTGGCAATGACCTGGGTGTCATCCGCTTGAGCCGAAAAGCTTATTGCAAGTCCAATGACCGCGGTTGTCAGAATCGATTTTGAAAGTCTCATACATACACCTCTAGCTTTTGTCAGTCACCATGACAGACTTGTTTCACGACTTCTACATAGAGCAAATAGAATATGCAAGCCATTTATGTAATATGTATTACATTTATATTATGACATGTTATATATTGTTGCGTTTCCTAGGAAACAGAGGTCTAATTTGGCCAAGATGGGCACCCAACCAATAAAGTGGCTTCTACTCCTTTATCAAATACCCGCCAAGTCGGAGACTGGACGAGTCAGAGTCTGGAGAGCGCTTCAGAAAATAGGGGTTGTATCGGTTAAAAACTCTGTGTCGGCCGCGCCAGACACGGCGGTCTTTCGAAAAGAAATTCTCGATATTGCGGGTGAGATCATTGCACTTGGGGGCGAAGCCATTGTGACCGAGGGAGGCTTTCTTTTTGGTCTTGACACGGATTCGCTGCTGCAATCTTACAACACTCAACTTGACGTTGAATTTAAAAGTCTAGCGAAAGAGATTCGCGAGGCCACAAAAGAGGTTTCAATCAAAATGGCGGCTAACGAGTTCATGAAATGGGAGCACAAGCGCACAAAATTTAAAAGTAAATTAAATGCGCTTGTCAGCCGTTTGATTTCTGCTGTCGATGGCGAAGACCAATGTGAAAGCTCGCTCAAAGCTTTTGAGAAGAAGCTTAAAGGTGGAATCGAGAGAGGCGGCAAAGAAAAGCTTGCCAAACCACCTCCTGGAAGTATTTGGGTAACGCGAAAAAACCCTCATGTTGATCGCTTGGCCTCGGCATGGCTGATTAAGAAATTTATTGATCCAAAGGCAGAAATTCGCTTTGTCGATATGGATAAATACACTTGGGATAAAAATCATATTCGCTTCGACGTATTTAACGCCGATTATGGTCATATCGATGACAAATGCACGTTTGAAGTATTAATCGATAATTTTAAGATTCGAAAGCCTGCCGTTCGTAAGCTTGCAGAGATCATTCATGACTTGGACATTCAAGATCAAAAATATGATCGGCGCGAAACCGAAGGAATCCGCATGGCACTTGACGGGGTTATTCGCTCTTACGGTAATGACAACGAGCGCCTGCGGAATACCATGAACTTGTTGGATAGCTTGTTGCTATCCTTATGACTATTTCTCAATGAGAGCGAAAGGAATTTATAAAATGGAGACACCAGAACGCATCAAGGCTAGCAGGGGATTTCACTATATTTCAAGTTTGAAGAAAGGAAGTCTTGTCTTGTTTTTTTCAATCGCTTTCTCTGCGGTCGGAGCGCCTCAAGGAAAAAGCCTTGATGGAGAAAAAATCTCAAAACTGACTGGTCTTTCAGGGCAGATGAATGAAAAAGAAGGTGTTTATAAAGTGACGCTCCCAAGAGGCGACATCAAATCGGTGTCGGAAGGTGTCCGACTTGTTCCGGCACTCGGACTCACATCTTGGGCAGCTTTCACAAAAACTGGTGACCAAGTTATGATGATGGGAGACACCGTTTTGACCGAAGACCAAGTGAATCCAGTAATGACTGTGGCTCTCGAAAATGGACTTGAAGTGACAGCTCTTCATAATCATTTCTTTGGCGATTCGCCCAAAGTCATGTTCATGCATATCGGCGGCATGGGCGATGAAGAAGCACTGGCGAAAGCGGTTGGAAGAGTCTACGCCAAGGTCAAGGAGACAATTGCAACGAAGATTCCGTTCCCCGCCGCAAATATTGATCCATCAAAAACGACCCTCAAACCAGATAAGATTGCGGATATTCTTGGAACGAAGGGTGATCTGAAAGATGGCGTCTACAAAGTGACGCTTGGAAGAAAGACAAAGATGCATGGCTTTGAGATGGGAAGCGCAATGGGGGTTAATACGTGGGCGGCATTTGTAGGCTCTGACCAAGAAGCAGTGGTCGATGGCGATTTTGCAATGCTTGAAAGCGAACTCCAAACCGTTTTGAAGAAATTAAATACTGCCGGTATTCAAATTGTTGCGATTCACAATCACATGACAAATGAGTCGCCGAGGATCATGTTCCTTCATTTCTGGGGTGTAGGATCAACAATCGATTTGGCAAACGGAATCAAATCTGCCCTCAATACCCAAAATAAGTGACCATCAGATGAGCAAAACCGCCAGCGCCTCGTTTCAACCCACGCTCCGAGAAATGATTTTCTATTTTTTGAAACTCGGGACAACGGGATTTGGCGGGCCAATCGTTCTCTGTGAAAAAATGAGACGCGACCTTGTGGAAAACAGGGGATGGATCTCTCCGGAGGAGTATACAGAGGGCTTTGCGCTTTCTCAACTTGCGCCGGGTCCGCTTGCTGCCCAACTCGCAATTTATCTCGGATGGGCCGGAGGTGGCGTCCCGTGGGCGACTTACGTCGGTATCGCGTTTGTTCTTCCTTCTCTCGTGATGGTTTTGATTTTGGCTTTTCTCTATATGAAGGTTGGAGGTTTGAGCTGGATTCAGGGAGCATTCTACGGAATCGGAGCTTCGGTCATCGCGATTATCGCCATGAGCGCATCTAAGCTCGTCACAAAGACTTTCAAAAAGGATTGGCTTCTTTGGAGCGTTGGCACGATCAGTGCCGCCATTACCGTTGCAACCGAATCAGAAAACCTTTGGGTATTTCTCGGTGCAGGCATTCTTGTGGCACTTTTTAAGGCTCCGCCCCGGTTTTCTAGATCTATGGCCGCACTAGTTTTGCCTCCTTTTATGCTCACAGGCATTCAGGGCGAAGGTACAGCCCAACTCCTGTGGACGGTATTTACCTATTTTGCCAAGGCTGGTGCTGTCGTATTTGGAAGTGGCCTGGCTATTGTACCCTTTCTTCACAGCGGTGTGGTGCTGGAGCACCATTGGCTAACGGAGCAGCAATTTCTAGATGCCGTGGCCGTTGCCATGATTACGCCGGGGCCAGTGGTCATCACCGTTGCTTTCATAGGATATCTCGTCGCCGGGATCTTTGGAGGCCTTTGTGCAGCCCTTGGCGTCTTCTTGCCTTGTTATCTCTTTGTGATTATACCGGCCCCCTACTATAAACGAATCGCCAAAAATCTTACGATCAGCGCATTCGTGACTGGCGTCACGTCGGCTGCGATTGGTGCAATTGCCGGAGCGGCTTTTGTTCTTGGGAAGAGAGCGTTATTCGATTGGGCGACAGTCGCTATCGCTGCCACAACTCTAGTTTTACTTATAAAAATGAAGCGCGTGCCAGAACCTCTTTTGATTCTGGCCGCTGGTGCAATTGGTGTCCTTTGGAAAGGAATATAAGGGGGAAAGCATGAAATGGATTACGAGAGAGAGACCTAAGATAGATCGCATTGCTTGTCCTTGGCTTATTAAAAAATTCGTCGATTTCGATGCCGCATTTCTTTACGTCCCGTCGCAAGATGTAATGAAAGTCGCAAAGGAGACGGGTGCGATCCCGTATGATGTGCCCGGCGTGGAGCTGACGCATGAAGGCCCCTCGTGCAGCTTTGATGCGTTCATAAAGAAATACAAGCTTGATGATAAGGCCCTTCACCATGTTGCCGACATCGTTCGGGCTGCCGACACAGACACTCTTGAGAAGTCTTCCCAGGCACCGGGTCTTCTCGCAATTACCTTGGGACTTTCAAAAAACATTCGCGATGATCATGAAATGCTTAAGATCGGAATGGTTATTTACGATGCCCTCTATAGCTGGTGTGAGACCCTAAAAACCGAGCGCCACGGTTGGCAGCCTGAACAGATTCTAATGTGAATTACTTTGATGGGATGATCCCATTAATAACCCAAGGAGAACGATATGAAAAAGACAAGTAGTCATCTGGTGTTCGCATTTGCCGTAGGAGTTGCATTTTCAGCAAGTTCTGCATTCGCAGCCAATGAAAAGGCCATCCACAAGGCCGAAAATGCAATGATGGGAGCTTGCAAAAAGGAATATGCAAAAGAAGTTAAGGGTAAAACCTTCAAGGAAGTCGCTGATTGGGTAGAAACTGAAGAGCGCGCCGCTAACGCCGAGACATTCAAAAGGAGCAAATGCTACGCTCTCCATGAAAAGTGGGAAGGCGTTGCAGAGAAGCACGAAGAGGGTGAAGAAAGCGAGCATAAATAGGCTGTCTTGGTGCCGTATAACCAATGATTCTTTATGATGCATTAGTTCGCCCGTTAACAGAATGAGTAGAATTCAATGAATAGGACTTCAAAGTGGAAAGGTTTTGAAATTCCTCCTCAAGGATGTCTCCTTGAGCAGGTCATTGACCTTTCCCTGGAGACGGGCATTGCCTACGAACGCAGTTGTCGGTTTTACAAGGACTTCCATGTACATGATCGCCTGATGCTTGCTTTTCCACGCGGCGCTTGTGTCATGGAAGTCCGTGAATGCCGCCTTGAATGTATTGCACGGCCTGTCGCCCTTGGATCACAAATTGAATTTTCTCTGGATCGTTAGAGTCGTGATCAACAACAAGAGAGCCAGAATCTCCTTGGCAAGATATGATTTTTTGCCAGTCGGCACTAGCGGTGCCGCTGACCATCAATGTGCAAATTATAAGAACAAAATTATATTTCATATGTCTACCGAACCCCAAAACGGGAAACGGGTTGCTACTCAGCAAGCCAGTCACAAGCCACGGAAAAGCCAAATTCCGAAATGACGCGAAATACACAGAACAATCTGAAGGGTCTGAAAAAGACCAGCCCCCGGTAGTTTTTAGATGAACTATCGAGGGCTTGAGATTTTAGTGTCCGAAATTAACTAGAAATTTGGTGGACCTGACAGGGATTGAACCTGCGACCTGAAACATGCCATGCTTCCGCTCTCCCAACTGAGCTACAGGCCCACATGCATGCGAAAAAAAGAGTTTTAATCGGCGCGGCGGGGATTGTCCAGAGAGTCTTTAAAGAATGTGCTTGAAAAATGAAGGACTTAAGGGATTAATCGAAGATCGAAAGACAACGACGCTAGGAGAGCGCCTGATGAGCACAAAATTACTGATTGCGGCAACTGTTTCGCTTTTGCTCGGCTCTTTCAACGCTTCCGCTAAGGACTTGTCGAGCCGGCTTGGGGTTGGTTTCAGCAATCAGTTTGGTCTTAACCAAGACTTGCCGAGTTTAGCGCTGCGCTACTATCCCAATAACGACTATGGTCTGATGGCCGCGATCGGGGTCGATACCACCAAGAATAACTCACGCTTCGGCGCGGGTGCTAAGATTATGAAAGTGGTTTTTCGTGAGGACAATCTAAATTTTTACACCGGTGCCGGTGCGGGGATTGTAAGTCAGGAGATTGCGGGCAAGAACAATTCGGGTTTTGATCTGTCGGGGTTTGCAGGCGCTGAATTTTTTATGCCGGGCCTTGAGAATCTGAGTTTTAGCTTTGAGGCGGGAGTGGGGGTCACATCCATTTCCAGTGAAATTCGTTTTCGTACCATCGGCGATTCGCCGTTACGCGCAGGGATTGTTTTCTATTTTTAGGAGGCCCATATGAATAAGATTCTTTATACGGACAATGCGCCCAAACCGGTGGGTCCATACTCCCAAGCGGTGGAGTCCGGCGGATTTATTTTTTGCTCCGGACAAATTGCCATCAATCCCGCGAC
>JANXMF010000058.1 GCA_025354795.1 Pseudobdellovibrionaceae bacterium | reverse complement strand
CACGTTAAGGGCTGAGGCGTGTCCGAACACGGCGCCCTTTAAGTTCCATTCCGTATACGTGCTATTGTTGCCATTGCCCCAAACATCTTTGAGGAACGAAAGATCAGCACACTCTCCGTTGCTCCTGGCTTGAAGATCACTCAATGAGGTTGAATTTAACCCCGAGTGACCACGAGAGTCTTCACACTTTCCCGTCAGATGATTGTAGCGAAACAGATCAGAGGCGAACGACACCGTCCCCGTAAACATAAAAACCAGTAGAAACAGAATTTTTAAACTCATAGGATTCCTCCAAATTGATAAGACTTCTATCATGGAATTAAAAAACTAGGCAATTGTCTGAACACATCACTGTAATAACGATAATTTATAGCATAGAAAATTCCTGTTGTTTTGGGTATTTTTCATAGGGGCTCCTTTTAGGTTAATCATCTGGAATTATTCCAGAACTGGAGCCCTTCTTTCAAATCCTAACGGTCAAATGGACATCTTCCAATACAGTCCCAGGCGAACTCACATAACTGCATCATTATGGGGTAAATTCTGTTCTGAAATGAGTTCGGAAGAAGCCGAAAATATCGTGGGCCAATTTCAACTGGTGAAACTTATGTAATTTTTGGGTAAATGCTTGATGGCGGTTTCATTCGACGGTCTTTGTGGTATACATCCGACTGCCTGTGGCTAATGTTTGTCACAAAAAAAGGAGTCCTTTAATGAAAAATATTTTGAAGTTATCAATCAGTTTGGTGGTGCTAGCGACCACTTTACTACATTACTCTAATGCTTACGCCTATAATGGTGCTCTTTCAGAGTGTAAAGCGGCGGCCGCAATTAAGTGCCTAAAGTTGCATCACAATGACACTGTTCCGTATTCCAGTCCGCGGCTCAGCTCCGTCGCTGCAGCAGACAGTGACTGGGGTGGCACTGCATTCACAATGAATGTGACCTTAGACGGAAAGCCATATTGCGACGGATTGAGATGCTCCGCCTCTATATCGTTTAACTCATGGGAGTCTCAAACGAGTTGCGATCAATCAGGGTCAGCTCATTCATACCTGTGTACCTTAAGTAATTAAATTAGTGTCTAGTGCCTTGATCGGGTAGACCAGCCCGGTTCCCCAGGCTGGCCCCACCACAGAACGTAGCGAGCGGATTTCCCGCACTAGGCTCTTCAGAAAGAAAGACGATTACAGCCGAACATATGTGTTCAGTTGGGAGTGAGATAGTCCAAAATTTCGGTAGGTATTGAAAGAAGGGCTCCAGTTCTGGAATAATTCCAGGATGTTACCTAAAAGGAGCCCCCATGAAAAACCGTATTAGAAAACAGCCAATATTTCAAATAGTAAAAGATAAATCGGAAGAAATTCGTGATTTGGTGGATGCTGTACGGCCTATTTTTAGTGACCTACTGATTAGCCGCGCTTCGCCCATTCGAAGCAAAGATCGTCGATGGTTGATGCTTAGGGCCGGCGTAAAGTTGTGCCAGTAATTTTTTGCGCGGGCCCTTAACCCTCGACCTAGAGCCAGCCTTTACAGTTCGAGGTTATGGTGGAGTTGGCAATCGTTTAGACTGATTCCATGACGCTCGCGCTGTTGCTGTTTTTTTCACCTTTGAGTTTTGCCCAATTGAATTTAGATATTGGTGTCCCGAACTATATTCGCGACGATTTCCCCTGTAATGGAAGTTTAAATTCGGCGGAGACTAATCACAATCTCTCCGATTTTCGACAGTTGCTGCGCAACTTCGAAAACAATATGAAGTCGATGTCGGAATTCCGCGCCTACATTAATTGTTATGGATCGCGCGAACATACAAAAATATTCACGGACCGTTTCGAAGAGTTGATCAAGGCTGCCTCCGCGAAGTTTCAAATTCCCCGGGTAGTATTTGGCTGTTTGATTTTTCGCGAATCTCAATGGGACCGGAACAGCGTAAGTAAAACTGGGGTGCGCGGAGCGGCTCAAGCGACACGCGAGACGATTGTTCACCTCAACAAAGTGTTGGCGGATCGTAAGCAGTATCCGGATATCTATGAGGCATGGAGTCGTTATTTTCTCGCTGTGCAAGACGTCGCCGATAAGGACATATTGTCCAATCCGGGTCGGTGGCCCGAATACGTACCCACGGCGCTTGACCCCAACAACGCGGACACTTACGACGATTTGGATAAGGTCATCGGTTTTGGTGCGGCCAATATGAGTTACCTGCAAACTCGTCTTAATAAGGCCCTCGCGAGCCATCTTGGATTCAAGGTGTCGCTCTCGGATTACAATCTTTTGCTTGTCGGAATGTACAACTCCGGCGATACGGGGATCGCGAACGCCTTAGCTAGTTTCGCTAAGAAATATCCTCACGGGACGAATGGCGTTTCCAAGTCTGAAGATTGGGTAGAGGTCCTGGGGCGTCACGGCCTTCGCGGCGAAGGCGTCGAACATATGAAGGCTATTCGCAACTGCATGGAGCACGGAAATTTCAAACCGATGACCAAATACGACAAACTTTGCGATTTTGAGTGAGCCAAGATGAAACAGGTGGTCACGGCTTTTGCGCCTTTTGCACAGGCCTCGACAAAGCGCGCATACCGGACAAGGCAGGTATCAACCGCTCATGTTCCAAAGGCTAGACTGGGGGGTGCAATCCCGCAAGCTAGCGGGATTTGTTCACGTACCGGTGCTTTCGAGCCAAAGCGCTTCCGAGTTTCCGGCCTCACCGCGAATGGATGCTGGTCGCGCGTTAAAAATATCTCAGGAAATTATTAACTTCGCTCTCGAGTTGAAGCGCCCGCGGGCCCTTAGCCTCAAAAGTCGGCGAGCGCGGTCGTATAAAATGTGCTCAAGTATTGCCGAGGGAAACTCATGTGCGGCGTTTTGAGATCGCGCATGAATTCCACATTCGCGTTAGCGCAGGCATGGGTTGAAGTGATTTCATGATAAATCTGTTCGTTCACAGCGGTCTTCGCGGTGGTTTCATTGGGATTGAAAGTGATAAAATATGTTGCCATGCCCGAGGGGCACATCACGTCCATAAACTTAACGAGTCCTGCACGGTAGCCATAGGCCGAATCCAAAAGGATTAAGCCCCGCACGTGCTGTAGGGCGGGCACTTCACCAGAGGCCGCCCATTCCCCGAGTCGACCGATCAGTACGTATGCGCCGCTATGACCCGACACCACCAGGGGTCGATTCGGCGTCACGGACACTCCTGCGCGAATCAATACCTGATCGAGATTTTGCAACAGCGTATTCATTTGCGCTGAATTCGCCAGGTCACTGGCATAGGTGTCGTTTTGACCTTGGCTCTCGGGTACGATGAGAATCATGTTTTTGTCTGAGGACCCCAGCGTTGCGCCAAAGTCTCCAGCGTTTCCCGCGAAGGGATCGGTGCTGCTATTGATCCACCACCCATGGAAGTGCAGCGCCAGAGCATAGGGTTTTGTCGTTTGAAAGCGGGGCGCGATATAGAAGTCAATTGGCATTGAATATTTCGCAACATTTCCGTGACAACGAAAGCCGCGTTTTTCGCTAGCCACAGTCAAAGCGCAGTTAAACCCGAGCGCCGTAAGCTTGTTGGCCACTTGATTGGCGTCTAAGGAGCACTGTGGGCACCGGCTCAGTGCGGACTCGACATGACTAGGGGCGAGCACGCCGGAACCTTCGATCGGAGAAGGAGGTGTGCAGCCCGCGAGCCAAATCGTGAAGAACGCCAGTCCGAGAATCCGCATAGCTAGCTTTCGGTCTTTCGCGCAAGGGAGATAAATTTAAGGTGCTCGTAGAGCTTGGTCTCGACCTAAGTCGCTAGGCACGGAGAGTCACCAATTCATTCGTTCCTCGAAAACTAATCCACTATACGCGATAGTTACAGCCAAGATCGCGAACTGAAAGAGGCCAATGTGTAATGCATATTTGCGAAGTGAAAATGATATCGCTTTGAGAATTTTCATTGTGAGCTGCTCGGCGCAATGACATATAAACGTTAAAAAGTCGCCCTATTCAATCCAATGCCTGGCACCCCCACGCCAATTGGCTAGGCCGTTTTTTCGAAAGTCGGCGTGGCCGTCGCTGACCCGCGACAAAAGCCCAAGACATAGACAATGATCCTACAGCAGACCAATATTAACGCTCATGGCGTTTACTTCGAGAGTCTTGCACCAATTGATCTCCGTTCTGTTGCTCTGTTCATTGCTGTACTCGAACGGCGCCCTCTGCAAAAGAGCCTTTGAAGTTCAGGGTTCAGCCACTGCCGTAGCAGGCACACGCCCACGGCAAACACAGGCCGAGGTAACGCAAAATACGCTGGCGCTCGCCACTAAAATCAAGTTTCAGTGGCGGACGAGCTCGCAATTGCGTTTTAATTTTGAACCGTGGTTTTATGGCGATGCCCTTAACCGTTCTCCTGAAGAGCAAACCTATTTTGAACCTCACGAGCTCAATTTAGAATGGCATCATGGACCACAAAAAATCCGCGTCGGTTATGTCACCGAAACGTGGGAAGGCACTGACTATTTCAATCCCATGGATTTGATTCACGCTAAAAACCTGCGCGAGCCACTCAATGTTCAAGATCGAAGTTCACCCGGAATTTTCCATTCCGGTCAGGCCGGGGCCGTCTCCTGGGACCTCGCGTACATTCCGTGGCAGCCACCGTCGCTCCTTCCGGGAACCCGCAGTCCGTGGTGGCCGAGAAATTTTAAGCTCCCGGTGCTCGACAGTGAGCGTGAACTGCTCTTGCCCTCAGGAGCGGTGGCCTACTCGATTTTCGATCAGCAGATTCTGAATCAAGCATTGAGTTTACCTGTTGCAAAGCGAAGCAATTGCCAGCCCAATTTGAAGCAAAAGGGCGCGGAACTATTCGATTATTTCTAACTCAGGTACACTCGAATATATTCTAAAGGCCTCTACGGTTGGCTAAGGTTCAATGAGTTTCCGCAGAGTTAGCGGCTCACTGCTGCTAGCAATTCCGAGAAGTG
>JANXMF010000219.1 GCA_025354795.1 Pseudobdellovibrionaceae bacterium | reverse complement strand
CCTTTTCAGCGGGTGCGAAATGGCTGCATTGCTCGCAGCAATGAACGATCGTCAACTCGCGGTAGTCGCGCGGATGAATGGGGTCAAGAATGAGGGTGCGGCGAACCGGAACGGTGTAGCGGGACATTGACAAACCTCGATTGGGCTTCAATTTATTAGGTAGAGGCCAAGTGTTCAACAGGGAAATTTATGAGCGATAGCGAGAAAATGACGCAAAAGAGCCAGGAGGCTATGCAGGCGGCGGCAGCAATGGCCGAAAAACGCCACAATCCTAGCGTTGAGCCCGAACACTTGCTGTATGCGGTTCTAGGTCAAAGCGAGGGTATCAGCCCGCGCGTGCTTGAACGCATGAGTGTGGCGGTGGCGCCCCTGGTTCAGGACATTGAAAAACGCGTGAAGTCTTTTCCAACCGTGACGGGTGGGGGCCTACATGTGGTCGCTAGCCCCGCGTTACAAAAGGTTTTTGCGGAGGCCGAAAAGGTCGCGCGGGCCATGGGCGACAGTTTTATTTCCACCGAACATTTTCTACTGGTGGCTCTGCGCGGAGACGGTGGCGCGGAACTGGCCAAAATCCTGGAGCGCAACCGGGTCAATGGCAGTTCCTTTCAGTCTATACTAAAAGAGATGCGCGGGAGTCACAAAGTGAACGACGACAATCCAGAAAGCAAATTTGACGTATTGGGAAAATATGCGCGTGACCTCACCGCGCTCGCCGAAGGCGGTAAACTCGACCCAGTGGTGGGGCGCGAAGAAGAAATTCGACGGGTCATTCAGGTGCTCTCGCGACGAACCAAAAACAATCCGGTTTTGATCGGTGAACCGGGCGTGGGCAAAACCGCCATTGCCGAGGGCCTGGCATTGCGTATCACCAATCGTGACGTCCCCGAAGTTTTGCTTGGAAAAAAGCTAATGGCCTTAGATATTAGCTCGCTGGTGGCCGGCGCCAAATATCGCGGGGAATTTGAGGATCGGCTGAAAGCCGTAGTCAAAGAGGTGACCTCCGCTGCAGGTCAAATTATTTTGTTTATCGACGAAATTCACACTTTGGTTGGCGCCGGTAAGTCTGAAGGCGCCATGGACGCAGGGCAGATTTTGAAACCGGCGCTGGCGCGCGGCGAATTGCGCTGCATCGGCGCCACCACTCTCGATGAATATCGCCAGTACATTGAAAAGGACAAAGCGCTCGAGCGCCGTTTTCAAACGGTGCTGGTGGGCGAACCCACGCCCAATGATGCCATTACGATCTTGCGCGGACTTAAAGAGAAGTACGAGGTTCATCACGGCGTGCGCATCACCGACGCCGCCATCGTCGCCGCGGTAAAACTTTCCAATCGCTACATCACCAATCGCTTTTTGCCCGACAAAGCCATCGATTTGATGGACGAGGCGGCTTCGCGCCTGAGTATCGAGACCAACAGTGTTCCGTCAAGTATCGACGAAATCCAGCGCCGGGTGATACAACTGCAGATCGAACGTGAAGCTTTGCTCAAAGAAAAAGACGCCCACGCCCGCGAGCGCTTGACCCAAGTGGAGCACGAAATCGAAGACTTAAATAAGAAAAATTCAGTGTTGCGCGTACAGTGGGAAGAAGAAAAGCGCGAGATTCAGGGGATTAAGAAGATCAAGCAAGAAAGCGAAGGTGCGCGCATCGAAATTGAGCGCGCTGAACGCGAAGGCAATCTCGCTCGGGCGGCCGAACTCAAGTACGGGCGTCTGCCGGAATTGGAAAAGCGCCTCGAGGCCATGAGTACACGCAAGCGCCAAAACCCGTTACTCAAAGAAGAGGTGGGTCCAGAAGAAATTGGCGACGTCGTCGCCAAATGGACGGGCATTCCGGTGAGCCGGATGATGGAATCTGAGAGTCAAAAATTGCTAAAACTCGAAGACTATTTACGCGAGCGGGTCAAAGGTCAAGATCATGCCTTAGCTGCGGTGGCCGATGCCATTCGCCGCGCGCGTGCTGAAATTTCCGATCCCAATCGTCCCATCGGCAGTTTTATTTTTCTAGGCCCTACCGGCGTCGGCAAAACCGAGACTGCGAAAGCACTAGCCGAGTTTCTGTTCGACACCGAAGAAGCCGTCACCCGCATCGACATGAGCGAATACATGGAAAAGCACACCGTCTCGCGCTTGATCGGAGCGCCGCCGGGATACGTGGGCTTCGAAGAGGGCGGACAACTCACCGAGCGTGTGCGCCGCCGTCCTTACAGCGTGATCTTGCTCGACGAAATCGAAAAGGCCCACCCCGAGGTTTTCAACGTGCTTTTGCAGGTCCTCGATGACGGCCGCCTCACTGACGGGCAGGGCCGCACTGTGGATTTTAAAAACTGCGTTTTGATTATGACCTCGAATGTGGGTTCGCAGGCACTGATCGACGACAAACTCGCGCCGACCCAGCGCACCGCCGCGGTCAGTGAGGCTTTGCGCGCGCATTTCCGCCCCGAGTTTCTCAATCGCGTCGATGAAACCGTGATGTTCAATCCCCTGGGCCTGGAACAGCTCCACGCCATTGTGCAAGTGCAACTCAAGGAGGTGAAAAAGCGCCTCGACGAAAAGCGAATTCATTTGGAGTTCAGCGCCGATGCAATACGGTGGCTGGGCGAAAGGGGCTTTGATCCGAGCTACGGCGCACGTCCCTTGAAGCGCGTGATTCAGACTGAAGTCTTGAATCCTTTAGCGAGACTGATCCTCGAGCATAAGGTCAACCCAACACAGACCGTGAGAATTTCTCTCGAGGGCGGACAGAGTCTAGAGTTCAAGGTGAAGTAAGTAACACCAAGAATTTTCTAACGAACTTTATGGCTGATCAGGAAAGTCCTTTCTTTAACTGGACCCAGGCCGAACCCTTTCGCACCATTTTTCTTGCGGCGCCAGATTTTCCCCCGAACAGAATGATCGCGTTTCCATGCCAAACCCAGTTCGTGCGTAAGGTAGTGAAAGTACTAACCACCTTCGTCTCTAGCGCCACTTGACGGCGGGCTGTGACGGGCAGTAGATTCTTCGCTCTCAAGGGGAATCTGTGATTATCAAAGCGTTGCAGCGCGAAGACCTTGCCGCCGTTCGCGTTTTCACCGACAGCCAAATCGGCGCGGGCTATTATTCAACTTTTGAACTTGAAGACATTTTGCAACGCTCGGAAAAAAACGGCGTGATGTGTTCGTTAGTTTTGCAAAACCCCGACGGCCAAATCCTCGGCGTGCGTTTTTCCTATCCTCCGGGACAATGGGAGCACGGCAAGGGCATGGGGCTCGAGCCCCAGAAGTGGCCGCATCCAATGGCGGAAACGGCTTATTTTCAATCACTCTTTGTCTCGGACTCGCTGCGCGGGCAGGGCTGGGGGGGGCGTCTTTCACGCCAGGCGCTCGAACGCCTGGGTGAGGTCGGCGCCAGAGGGGCAGTTTGCCATTCTTGGAAAGAGAGTCCGCACAATTCCTCCACCCGCTATTTGCTTAAACTTGGCTTTATCTCGATCGCCGATTATCCCCTCTACTGGAAAGACGTTCACTACAACTGCACGCGTTGTCTTAAGCCGCCATGCCAGTGCACGGCCGTGGAAATGTATCTGAATTTGAAAAGGCACTCATGAGCACCTCATTTTGGCTCGACCGCAGTCCGATGCAAAGGAAGTGCAGCACCTACGATGCAATTGTGGTTGGCGCTGGGATCTCAGGGCTTTCGACGGCCTATTGGCTGCAAAAGGAAGATCCCAGTTTGAAAATCGCGATCATTGAGAAGACGCGATTGGCGTTTGGCGCAAGTGGGCGCAACGCCGGTTTTATTACTTGCGGGTCGGTGGAGCATTTTAACCGTATGATCGGCAAGCATGGGCTTGAAGGTGCCACCGAGATCTGGCGTTTCGCCCAGGAAAACCTGCGCCTGTTGCAACAAGAAATCATTCGAGACCAGGGGACGAGCCTGGGCTTTGAGCAAAATGGGGCCTACTCACTCGCGGCGCAAGCGAATGAGTTCAGCGAGCTCAAATCGGTATCGGTGACGATGGGTAAATTGAACATTCGCACCGAAGTGCTTGAAGCTCCTGACGTCCTTAAACGGGTAGGGGCGCGCAACTTTGTCGGCGGTATTCGCTATCTCGACGATGCCTCTATTAATCCCGTCGCTCTGGTGCGCGAGCTGGCCGCGCGGGTGAAAGTGGAGTTGTTCGAAGGCGTTGAGGCACGGGCCATTGAGGCGACCCCTAACGGCACCCGCGTGTTAAAAACCGACGCCGGCGATTTTGAGGCCCCGATGATTTTGCTGAATCTTAATGGCTACTCCGCAGCTCTTCACCCATGGTTTGAAGACAAAATTTATCCGACCCGCGGTCAGTGCTTGATGATGGCGCCAGTGCCCCGCTTTATGGACGCTCCCTGCTACGCCAATTTTTATTTGGATTATTTTCGCCAATTGCCAACCGGAGAATTACTAATTGGCGGATTTCGCCAAGTGGAAAAAGCTTCAGAAGTCGGCGTCTCGGACCATGTGACCGGCCCCATTCAAAATGCCCTCCATCAATTCGTACTGACGCATCTTCCTCAGTTCAAGAATGTGCCAGTCACTCATCGTTGGTCCGGAGTCATGGGCTTTGCACGTGACGGCGAACCCATGGTGGGTTCGCTGCCAGATGACCCTCAGGTGTTCTTTGCGGGAGGCTATACCGCTCATGGCATTGGTTTTTCGTTCAATACCACCAAGCGATTGGTCGATTTAGTCTACGGGCGCGAAGTCCCGAGGTGGCTCTCCGCGCGCCGTTTTGGCTAAAGATTAATTGCTAATCCCAAAGCCCCGCTCAGATCCGAGCGATAGGTATTGCTGCCGCTAAAGGCAGAGTCGAGAGCGCGGGTATAATCCGCTTCCACTAACACATCCGTACTAGGGCTGATTTGAAATTTGCCGCCCACGCCGCCGAGCAGAGCCGTTTCCCACGCCCGGGTGCCAATTTGTACGGTGGAGGTAGGATAAAGATTGGTATTCGAAAGTAACCTTGAACCCATCACTCCCGCCTTTAAATAAAACGAAGTGCTTTCTTGGCCGCTGAAATAATACTTCAGGGAGAGAGGAATGCTCAAGTAATCGGCGGTGTATTTGTGATTTTCGACACCATTGTTAAAAGTAGTACCGAACTGACGGTACATGGCGCCGGTTTCGACCACCAAAGCGCGATTGCCGAGAAGATCCACGAGCATGCCTGCCGTATAACCATTTGGTTTGGTGTAGCGTGAGGAATCGCCGCCTTCATAGCCAGCATTGGCTACAGACCCTTCGATTAGAACCCGCCTGAAAAAACGATCTTGGTCACGATAAGCTTGGGTCGCGGACGTTTCTGACGAACCCCCGCCGATCTCGGCAGAAGCGGTGAGACCGCCTCCGAGCAGGGAAATAACCAATGCTGCAAAAAAATATTGATTACGCATAACTCAATTTCTCCTTAAAGTTTCCCGAGCGTTTTGCTCGGGGTTGTAAACAGACCGAGTAGGAACAAGAACACCACGGCGCCGACAACGGACATACCGACCGATGGCCAAAAGCCGTAGGTGTAGACCCCAAACAGGTTGAAGATCATACCGCCCAAAATCGCGCCTATAATGCCCACGATTATGTCGCCCAGAGCCCCCAGACCATGCCCCTCCATTAAGACACTGGCAATCCATCCCGCCAGTAACCCCACTAGTAAGAACGCTAAAATGTTCATAACAATTCCTTTCTGTTAGCCACCATTTGTGCAAAGACAGAGCCACGCTAAAATGTGGCAGAAGTGAATTGGACATGGCTTCACGCGGAAAATTTACCCATTGGGCGCTCTGACGAGGCAATCCTCATTCGCCCCTCGAAAAAAGCTGATCAACCAACTAAAGTCTATTGATAACAAAGACTTGACGCGTCTCCAAATAGATGAGTAGATGCCTCCATTCGAGGTCTCATGTTCTCAGGTATTGTCGAAACAACCAGTTTGGTTATAGGCGCGGATTTGGGGGACGGGATCCTCCAGCTTTTTATTGAACAGCCCAAGGATTTTACAGATTTAGAAATAGGCGCGAGTGTCGCGGTCGACGGTGTGTGTTTAACGCTTGAAGAGTTCGACGGCCATAAATTGAAATTCGCATTAGGACCCGAGACCACCAAAGTAACCGGCTGGACTGGTCGCGGGGTCGTAGGGAGGGCGGTGAATTTGGAACGTTCGCTCAGGCTCTCAGACCGGGTGCACGGTCATCTGGTGACCGGCCATGTCGATGCCACGGTCGAGGTGGTTGAAGCCGTGCGCGAGGGCGAAACCCTGCGGCTCAAACTGAGTTTGGCGGAGAGTCTGGGAGCATTTGTGTGGGCCAAGGGAAGTGTGGCTCTAAACGGCGTCAGTCTTACCGTGAACTCGACCGAACCTGCCGCCTTCACGGTGGGCCTTATTCCTGAAACTTTGCGCCGCACCAATCTCAACCACATCCGCGTTGGCCACCGGCTCAATTTTGAAATCGACAATTGGGCGCGCGGATTAGTGCATTGGGCGAAAAATCAAAGGGAGACAAGTGAAGAATTTAAACACCGTTCCTGAGTTGCTGGAAGACATCAAGGCCGGTAAACCGGTGATCTTGGTCGACGACGAAGACCGCGAGAACGAAGGCGATCTGATCATTGCCGCCGATTACATCACACCACAAATGGTGAATTTTATGGCGATGGAAGCGCGGGGCTTGATCTGCCTTTCGTTGACCTCGGAACAAATCGAGCGGCTCAATCTGCCGCTTATGACTAAAGATGAAACCAATCGCTCACCCAATCGCACCGCATTCACGGTGTCGATCGAATCCGCCCACGGTGTGTCCACCGGGATCTCGGCCGCCGATCGCGCGTTGACGATCAAAGTCGCGGCCAATCCAGCGGCCCAACCGCAAGACATAATTGTGCCGGGTCACGTGTTTCCTATTCGCGCACAGTCCGGCGGCGTGCTCAAGCGCGCGGGTCACACCGAGGCCAGTGTCGATCTAGTGCGCATGGCCGGTCTTAACCCCGCCGCGGTAATTTGTGAAATCATGAATCCCGACGGCACCATGGCGCGGCTCGGGCAATTGGTCGAGTTTGCGCGCAAGCACAACATTCGTATTGGTACCATTGAGTCGATGATCCAATTCCGCATTCAAACTGAGTCGTTTGTGGTGGAGCGGGCACAGGCCAAAATGCCGTGCCGCTTTGGCCAGGATTTTCGCATTCATATTTTTGAAAATCTTTTGGATGGGCGCGAACATGTCGCCCTGGTCAAAGGTACAATCGACGCCGAGTCGCCGGTACTGGTGCGCGTGCATGCGCAGAATCTGATGGGCGATGTGTTTGGCTCAATGCGCACGCATAGCGGCGATTTTTTAGATTTGGCGATGAAGCGTATCGAAGAAGAGGGCTCAGGCGTTTTAGTTTACTTGTGTCTGGAAGATATGGGACAACTCCTTCGCACCCGCGTGCATGCCTTCCAGCAAGTCGATCAAGGCCACGCGGCGACTGAGGAACTCAAAAAAGCATTTCGCTCAGACGACCGCGAATATGGCATAGGCGCGCAAATTCTGCGCGCGCTCGGAGTGCGTAAATTGCGTTTGATCACCAACAATCCAGCGAAACGCGTTGGGCTTAAGGGCTATGGTCTTGAAATTGTCGAAGCCATTGCCTTGCCTATCGCACCTGAATCATTGTCTTAATAAAGGGAGGACTTATATGACGTTTATGCAAGGCGAGCTCAAAATTCAAAGTCACTGGAAGATTGGTCTTATCACCGCGCGTTTCAATTCGCACATCACCGAGAAGCTCGAAGCCGGCGCCTATGAGCGCTTAATTGAACTCGGCACTGACGCGAATCAGATTCTTCGGGTGCGCGTTCCGGGCGCGATTGAAATTCCGCTGGCGGCCTTGCAGTTACTCGATCGCGAATGCGACGCCATCATCGCCCTCGGCGCGGTGATTCAAGGTGAAACCAAGCATTTTGATTACGTCTGCCAGTCGGTGGAACGCGGCTGCATGGATGTGATGCTGCAGACCAAGAAGCCAGTGGTGTTCAGTGTGCTGACAACAGCCGATGAGGCTCAGGCTCTGGAGCGCGTGGGCGGGGCTCATGGTCACAAGGGCCGCGACGGCGCCGACGTGGTGGTGGAGATGCTCAGCCTAATGGAACTAATTTAATGTTTGAAATCGACCCGAAAGTCGAAAAGGAAAAGCGCCACAAAGAGCTAGGCACGGTCGTGTTCCTCGCCGGCCTTTTCCTGGTGTTGACGGCGATCGAAATCAAGCTGTTTGGCATGAGTCAGCAGCTGCCGTTTGCCCATTCGATATTTTTTCTGGGTCTGGTCAATTTCAATATCATTTTGTTTTTACTCTTGTTCTTTTTGATTTTTCGCAACCTGGTCAAAGTTTTTGCCGAGCGCCAAAGTGGCTTCGCGGGCAAGACGCTTAAGGCCAAGTTGGTGGCCGCGTTCGTGGCTTTTAGTTTCATTCCCACGACGCTAATGTTCATTGTTTCAGTGTTTTACATCAACAATAGTTTCGACAAATGGTTTTCAGAAAAAATGGCGGGCGTGCTGAAGAGCTCGTTGGAGGTCACCAACGCTTATTACTTATCGGCCAAGAAAAAGAATTATCACTTTGCCGAACAGGTCGTCAACGAACTGCGCCACACGCCCAGTAGCGGCTGGGCTAAGAAGCTGGTCGATTTACGCGTGCGCTACAGTCTGGACTCAGTCGAATATTATCCGTCGTTGTTCGGCAAGCGCATCGTAAGTGTAAGTCCCGAAGAAAGTCTGCCGGAAATCCCCCCGCTCTCGCTCGAGCTGCTCGAGCGCGGTATAGAAGACCGCAATGAAGCCTCAACCATCCATCAATTCGAGAGCGGCAACTTGGTACGCGTGATTTTTCCCGTCGGTCGCGACAAGAGCGAAGGTGCGGTGGTGGTGTCCACCTTCGTGCCACTCTCGCTAATTTCCAAAATGGATGATATCGCCGCGGCTTATGAAGATTTTCGCGACGTCAATCCTCTCGAATATCCGATAAAATCTATTTACCTAATCATCCTGGTTTTAATGACACTCACAATTTTATTGGGAGCCACCTGGTTTGGTTTTTACTTGGCCCGCCAGCTATCGGTGCCGCTGGAAGAGTTGGGGCAGGCCGCCCAGCGTGTGGCCAATCATGACTATAGTCGCCTGGCGCTGACTTCCGGTTCGCGCGAGATCAACGAGTTGGTGCAACACTTCAACCAGATGACGGGAAAACTCGAGACCTCTGAGCGCGAGGTCAGCGAGGCCAACCTCAACCTGCGCCAAACCCTCACTCGGCTCGATGAGCGCTCGCGCTATATCGAAGTGGTGCTATCGACGGTCAGTACCGGCGTGATTTCGCTCGATCCAGAAGGCGTCATTACTATGGTTAATCGTCACGCCGCCAAATTGCTGCAAACCACCGCGGCGCGTTTGGTGGGCAAAAATATCAAGCTGGTGTTGCAAAAGGAATATGGGCAGATGCTCGAGAACATGATCGAGCAAATGCGCGCGCACCGGGCCGAGAGCATTCAACGGGAGCTGCGCATTCAGATCCGCGGACGTTCCATTCCGCTGCAACTGACGTTGTCCTTCTTAACTGACGAAAATGAAACCGAGATTGGCAAGGTGTTGGTGTTTGACGACCTCACCCCGGTGCTTGGCGCGCAACGGGCGGCGGCGTGGACCGAAGTGGCCCGGCGGATTGCCCATGAGATCAAAAACCCGCTCACGCCGATCAAACTTTCGGCGGAACGCCTCGAAAAGAAATTCGGCCATCAGATTCAGGATCAAGCCTTTCACGAATGCGTGCACCGCATTGTCGACCAAGTCGATAGTCTGAAAAACCTGGTCAACGAATTCAATCAGTTCGCGCGCTTACCCAAATCCAATCCAATGCCCGGCAATCTCAACAAAGTCATTGCCGAAGCCCTGGTGCTGTTTGAATCCGCGCAAAAGCACGGCACTCTTGAATTTTTAAGCGACACTTCGCTCCCGGGATTTATTTTTGACCCCGATCAAATGCGTAGGATCATCAATAACTTAGTGGACAACGCAATGGCCGCCATCGTTGATCGGCGCGGCGGCCATATTGTTATTCGCACTCAATATGATAATGTTTTGCAAATCGCCCGAGTGGAAGTGGAAGACAACGGGCCCGGCATCCCCGCAAGCTTGCGCGAGCGGATTTTCGAGCCCTACGTGACCACTAAACAACAGGGGACCGGATTGGGTCTCGCAATCGTAAAGCGCATGGTGGAGGATCATCATGGTTTTATTCGTGCCTTGTCGGACGGTGAGTCACAAACTAAGTTTGTGATTGAACTGCCCGTCATAGGAACCGTGGAGTCGCCGATGATAGTACACGCCAAGAACCAATCTGGAGAAAGCTGGATATGAAAACGCCAAGCAAAATTCTTATTATTGACGATGAAAAAGCCATTGCCGAGGCACTCTCTGCATCTTTAAAGGATGACGGCTTTATCGTCGATGTAGCCTTTAGCGGCCGCCAGGGCCTGCAAAAGATTCGCGAATTCGCGCCCGAGATCGTACTGCAAGACATCTGGATGCCGGGCGAGATGGACGGCCTGCAAGTTCTCGACGAAGTCAAAAAGGGCGGCTATCCGGACTGCCAATTTATCGTGATGTCTGGCCACGGCACCATCGAAACCGCCGTGCGGGCAGTTAAAAACGGTGCATGGGATTTCGTCGAGAAACCCCTGTCGATGGACAAAATTAATATTCTGATCGCCAACATTCAGAGCTTCAAACGTGAACAAAACGAAAAAAACGCACTGTTGATTCGTCTGCGTAAAAATATCGCACTGGTGGGAGAGAGCCCTCTGATGGTCAGCCTCAAGCAGATGATCGCGCGCGTGGCCTCCACCAACGCTTGGGTTTTGATCACCGGCGAAAACGGCACAGGCAAAGAGCTGGTTGCACAAAATATCCATTATTTAAGTCACCGCGCCGGCCGTCCCTTAGTGGAAGTGAACTGCGCCGCCATTCCCAAGGATTTGATTGAAAGCGAACTCTTTGGTTACGAAAAAGGCGCCTTCACCGGCGCCGATCGCGCCAAAAGAGGCAAATTTGACTTTGCCAACGGCGGCACATTATTTTTAGATGAAATCGGTGACATGGGTCTCGAAGCCCAGGCAAAGATTCTGCGCATTTTGCAAGAGCGCTCGTTTTACCGGGTGGGCGGCGAGGAAGCCATCGAGGTGGACGTGCGCGTGGTGGCGGCAACCAATAAGAACCTCGAAGAAGAAATCAAAGCCGGGCGCTTTCGCGAGGATCTTTATTACCGCCTCAACGTGGTGCCGCTCAAAGTGGCGCCGCTGCGTCAGCGCCGCGAAGACGTGGAACTGTTGATCGAATATTTCGGCGATCAGTTTTTACGCAACAACGGTTACCGCCGCAAGGTTTTTGCCGAAGCGGCACTTCTACAAATGCAAAACTACTCGTGGCCGGGCAATGTACGTGAGCTGCGTAATTTTATGGAGAGGGTGTATATTCTCACGCCCAGTGACTACGTCGACGTGCACGATCTCAAATTCGCAGGCCTCAGCGAGGAACTCGCGGAATTGGATCAGGGCATTCTCACTTTCCGCGAGGCCCGTGCACGCTTTGAAAAAGAATTTCTGGTGGACAAAATCGCGCAAAATAGCGGCAATATTTCTAAAACCGCGGAGTCCATCGGTCTTGAACGCAGCTACTTGCATCGCAAAATCAAATCCTACGGCATAGAGGTTTAATCCCAGCATGAAATGGTCCAAAGGCTACTTGTTCACTCTCAAAGAAGCTCCCTCTGACGCCGAAATTCCAAGTCATATTTTAATGGTGCGCGGAGGTTTTTTACGCAAAGTCGCGCCCGGAATATTTACCTACGGCCCACTCCTCCTGCGCAGCCTTAAAAAATTCGAAAGGATCGTGCGCGACGAGCTCGACCGCCGTGGCTGCACCGAACTTCTTATGCCCGTGGTGCAACCGCGCGAGCTGTGGGAAGAGTCAGGACGTTGGAAAGAAATGGGCGACGGTTTACAAAAATTAAAAAACCGCAATGGCCATGATTTTTGTCTCGGCGCTACCCATGAAGAAGTGATCACCGATTTTGTGCGCAAGGACGTCAAGAGCTACCGCGATCTGCCGTTCAACCTTTATCAAATTCAAACCAAATTTCGCGACGAAATCCGGCCGCGCTTTGGCCTGATGCGCGGCCGCGAATTCACCATGAAAGACGGCTACAGTTTCGACGTCGACATAGAGGGCGCGCAAAAGGCCTATCAGTTGATGTTACAAGCCTACGGCGCGATTTTCAGCCGCCTGGGCACCAACTTCCGCGTGGTGCAAGCCGACAGCGGCAATATCGGCGGCAATCAATCTCAGGAGTTTCACATCCTCGCCGAGAGCGGCGAAGACCAATTGCTGGTGTGTGATGAAAGCTCCTTCGCCGCAAACCTAGAAGTCTGCCCCGCCATCGATGCCAAGCCGTACACCTCCAGCGCCGAGCTGCTGGCGCGTGAAGAGTTCGCCACGCCCGGACTACGTACCATCGACGACCTCGCCAAATTTTTAAAAGTGCCGGCCGCGCATCTGGTAAAAACCATGTTTTACTCCGCGAGTGATGACGATTTCAATCCCATAGCCGTGTTGCTGCGCGGGTCAGACGACGTCAACCCGGTTAAGCTTAAAAACCATTTTGGTTTAGCCAATCCCCCGCGCATGCTCAATGACGAGGAAATTCGCCAGGTCACCGGCGGCGCCAATCCCGGCAGCTGCGGTCCGGTCGGTTTGAAAATTCCGATTCTGGTCGACACGCCAGTCGCAGGCCTGCGCAATTTCGTGGTTGGGGCCAACAAAGACGACTTCCATCTTAAAAACGTCAATCTCGAGCGCGATTTCAAGGCGGCCAAAGTCCTCGACGTGCGGATCGCCCGCGCGGGCGATATGAGCCCCGACGGCAAAGGCAAACTCAAAGGCTATCGCGGCATCGAAGTCGGTCATATTTTTTATCTCGGCACTAAATACGCCAAAAAGATGAACGCCAATTACCTAGCCGCCGACAGCACCCTAAGGCCAATCGAAATGGGCTGCTACGGCATCGGCATTACTCGCACGGTGCAAGCCGTGATCGAGCAGTGTCACGACAAGGATGGCATCATTTGGCCGGTTGCCATCGCGCCTTACACAGTACACTTGGCGCTACTTGATCCCGATCAACCCGAAGCCCGCACTTTGGCCGACGACCTATACGCCAAGCTCAACGCCCTCGGCATTGATTGCCTGCTCGATGACCGTACCGAGCGCCCCGGCGTAAAATTCAAAGACGCGGATCTGCTCGGCATGCCTCTGCGTGTGAACATTGGCTCGCGTGGCCTCGCCGCCGGTGAACTTGAAATGATTGAACGAAAAACCAAGAAAATGGAAAAGATCCACCCCTCGGCGATTCTCGAACGAATCCAGACTTGGTTAAAGGAGAACGCGACGTGAATCCACGCGCCCAGTTGAGCAATCCGATTTTTGTCGCCCTCGATGTCGACGACAAAGAAAAGGCCCTCGACCTGATGAAAGAAACTCGTGCCTTCGTCGGCGGCTATAAAATCGGCCCACGACTTGTGCTTCGCTATGGCGAATCCTTACTTAAAGAGGTCGCACGCAACGGAGCCATGTTTATCGATCAAAAATTTTTCGACATTCCCTCAACGATGGAATCCGCGGTGCGCGCTTCCTTTGACATGGGCGCCAGCTTTTGCACTGTGCACGCCCAAGCTGGAGTTGAGGCGCTAACCAAACTCGCGGAACTGGAAGAAGAACTTTGTCGCACGCGCCCCTTCCGTCTCCTCGCCGTGACCATTCTCACCAGCTTCCGCCAAGATACACTGCCCTCGGTCACCCAAGGCATGCCCATCGCCGCCCAAACCATGGCACTCGCGCAACTCGCCATCGACTGCGGTTTAACCGGCTTGGTGTGTTCGCCTGAAGAAGTGCAATCACTGCGCGCCCAATTCCCCCTAGCTTTCTTAGTGACACCCGGAGTGCGCTTAAGCCACGACGAACACGGCGATCAAACTCGCATCTCCGATCCCTGCACGGCCCTTCGCCGCGGTTCCTCCGCACTCGTGGTCGGCCGTCCTATTTGCCAATCCCTCGAACCCGCGCGCGCGGCCAAAATCTACTATGAAGAAATTCAAAAAGCCTGAGGGCCGCGGGCGTCCGCCCGTCACGTCCTCCACTCCCGTCGGCCGGTGCGTGGTCGGAGTTCACGCCGTCGAAGAACTCTTAGCCGTTCGCCCCCGCGCCATCGATCAATTATGGTTGCGCGAAGGCTACCTGAGCCATCCGGCGCTAAAAAAAATCAACGAAGAAGCCGTGCGCCTAAAAGTGCGGATGCAGGCGCAGCCCGTAACCACACTCGACCGCGTGACCTCTTCTCACCAGGGTGTGATTGCCTATGCCAACGCGCAACCGGAACTCGATTGGCCGGCGCTTGAAAAATTGTCAGTCGCTACAGTGATGGCACTCGATGAAGTCGAAGACCCGCACAATCTTGGCGCCGTGTTGCGCACGGCCTGGCTACTCGGAGCGCAAGCGATCCTAACCCCTGAACACCGCGCGGCCCAACTGTCACCCGCGGTTTCGAAGGTCGCCCAAGGCGCGGTGGAGCACGTCCCCGTAGTCAGCGACGGCCCCCTCAATAGCCAGCTCGAAGATCTAAAAAAGCGTGGTTTCTGGATTCTTGGTCTTGCGGCCGGAGCCAAACAGAATTTATACAGTCTAGAGATCCCAAGCAAAGTGGTATGGGTGCTCGGCTCCGAAGCCGGCGGCATCCGCAAGTCCGTCGAAAGCGTATGCGACGACCTAGTCTCAATCCCCCAACTTAACGCGGGTGCCAGTTACAACGTCTCGGTTGCAGCGGCCCTAGCCCTCGGCGAATCCTACCGGCAATTGGGCAAACGCCAGGCCTCTGCAAGCCAAGCGTAGGCCCGGCCTGAGTCTCCTTTTGAGACATGGTTGGCGGTCCCATGAAGTTCACGAACATTTTACCGGCTCTCGCGATGACAATTCTCGCTCCCACGTCAAATTCCTTTGCCACCACGACACCCTTCACCGGTTCACTTCAGGGTTCATGCTTAGCCGCCCAGGGTTCCATCAAGAATGGGTCGGAGTAAGATGTCCGGGTATTAGGGCTTATCTATTAAAACTTGTCACCGATGAGTTTCGGCTAGTGCAGCGCGGAGCCAGTGCAGCCCCATACATTTAAGAAGTCTTCATAGCCATAGACCACATCTCCGCGTGACCCATCTTTGTCAATGCTGAATCGGTAAGAACCAACCGTAATAACATAGCGATTGAGTCCGAAGCGGTGGTCTTCTGCGCGTACGAATTTTCCGCTGTCCGAGGAGAGTTCAGACTTATCGCGGCTCTGTAAAATCACCTGCGCGTCTGTGGAGCTAAGAGCGCGGAGGGTGATGCCATCAACGTTGAAACGAGTTCCCTTACTCCACACTTGATGGCCGCCGTTGGTCTCTTCGGCGTAACATTTGAGCAGTGGGGAGTCGTCCGCGTAAGCTGCCCAAACGGCGGCCGAGAGTAGAAGTAGAGCTAGAGGTATGACTATGTTTTTCAATGAATGGGACATCTTGTTCTCCTGTGAAATGCCTTGCCGGTTATGACTGTAAATGGACGGGCTGGGAATAAAAAAGTCCGAAGGATGACACCTTTGAAACGTATACATGGGAAAAAGATAACTGTAATCCTTGGCTAATGTAGGCCGCACGCTTGGCCGGGCCTGGCTTTTCGACGCCAGCACCAACTGAACGGCCCTGCGCCGCTCAAATATTTAAGTGTCCAACTGAAAATCTCGGACGGAGTCATATTAATGCTTAGCATTAAAACATTCCCCCCTCAGTTGAAGCTGACTCAGGCAACCCCCCGCAAACGCTGAATTTACCCGGAAATACATTTTGACTGCAAAGACAATGCTCAAGTAGAAGAATGAGTTGCACGTCACCTATCCATACTGTTTTGCAGAGCTGCCAAATGGGACTGGCGTATGTGAATTGCTGGCTTAGCTCAATTGGTAGAGCAGCTGATTTGTAATCAGCAGGTTGCGGGTTCGAGTCCCATAGCCAGCTCCATCTCAGGGAGAGGTGCCCGAGTGGCTAAAGGGGACGGACTGTAAATCCGTTGGCTTTTGTCTACGTAGGTTCGAATCCTACCCTCTCCACCACTTTTCAGACTGTGAGGTCTGCTGAGAACGGGATGGACAGTGTGTGTGAGCGGGAGTAGCTCAATTGGCTAGAGTATCAGCCTTCCAAGCTGAGGGTTGCGGGTTCGAGACCCGTCTCCCGCTCCAGTTTGCCCATGTGGCTCAGGGGTAGAGCACACCCTTGGTAAGGGTGAGGTCGTGAGTTCGAGTCTCACCATGGGCTCCATGGTTTTTGGTTTTGCAATTGGAGTTTGGTTTAGCAGTTGGTTTAAAAAATAACGAGTGAATG
>JANXMF010000225.1 GCA_025354795.1 Pseudobdellovibrionaceae bacterium | reverse complement strand
TCATTTTTTATTCCTCCATTTGGATTTATTTTTAATCATATTCCTGAACCGTCAACGCAAGTGTTCGCCTTGAATGCTTCAGGATCTTGAGCCATGGATGCCATCCGCATTCCTTCTGAGCGCATTTGTCCCTCAGCAACTTTGTCCGAGACCAATAAATCTGACACGATATCGTGGAGCATGTGGTTATTATCGAAAGCAGCTGGAATTTTCGGAAAACGACTAGCGAAGGTCGGAGCCTCTTCTGCAGTTTCAGGCATCATGTCAAATGGTGCAGAATCAGGTAAGTCTGATATTAGGTTTTTAAATTCAGTGAGTGTTGCCGCAACAGCAAAGTCTCTTTCTGCTTTTGTTGGCTTAAGAAGATCTTCGTAAAGCCGAATTTGAAACCAATGATAACTCCAGATGAGGAGATTAAAGCTAGGAAATTCCCGTCGAAACGATTTCGAGAAGTAGTGACCATCCATAAACATCATCGTTTTACAAACGTCAGTTATCGCAAGTCTTGGCATCGCATTGTATTGAACATAAAGCTCATTTACTCTGCGGGTCATCGCGAGACCACGATCATTCGATGTCGCCAGTACATCCAGCACAAATTGGTGCAGCATGTGGGACCAATCGAAAAGACTTACAACTTTTGGGAATTTAAATACGTATGCTGGCGCAATATCGGCTTCATCCACTTTTATATTCGGAGGATTTTTTAGGATAGCCATAATGTCTACTAGAAGTGCCTTTTCGAAGGCCACAGGGTCAGCAATTTTTCCCTTGTTAGTTATGAGTCGCTCGTAAACAAGCGCGTGACCGTAATCAAACGCAAAGAGAAGTCGCTGAGCTTCTGGATACATCTCTCCAAACTTGTAAGCTTCTGGCGGCGCCGGATACCAAACGACTTCGGCGCTGGAAAAGCTTGGGATCACAGAAAAACAGAACGAAATGACTAAAATTATTTTATTCAAGATTTACCTTCATTTCACCAACACCGAGTTGTACTCATTCCAGCGATAGCGAAGACCCGACTCAACAGGTAGCATGATTGTTGGATCTCGAACCTCGTAGTGAATATTGGTTTCCCACGCTTGTTCTTTACCGCCGGTTTCGGGCCACCCTGGATTGATCGGGCCCTGGCAGGTCCAATCATTTGCGACAAAAATAATTTTAAGAATGAGCTGCGGAAACCTAGGATCGGGATTGCCCGAAAACCGATTGTCTTGACCTTCTACATGAATGCAAGTGAGCGGAATTTGCTCGCCCGCTACGGCCATATAAGAACCTTCTTTTAAGAATATCTTGTCGAAAAAGATCCGATAGAATTTCCCTGTTGATCTCATGGAGCTATCGGTTACTGAAAATTCGCCTACGTTTGGTTCTGGCCATTCGGGTTGATCAAATTCCAACTTATAGTCGAAGTGCATATCACCATTTGCAGGCATCGGCACTTTGAACTCTGCTTGAGGGCGAATTTTTAAAACCAGGTCGCGGTAGAATTTTTTTTCAGCGGCCGTTGGTTGGGCAAAAGCGGAAACTGAAATTGAAGAAACTATAATCAATATCGACGAAAAAAGCTTCGCAGGACTGCTGACGAATTTTTTTATTCTGACTTTAGTATGAGCATTATTCGTTTTGAAAATTGCTAATATTTTTCGAATCTCCTTCAAATCCATCGCTCCCCCCGGAACTTTATTTAATAAATCAGTTTAACAATCTCTTGGATCTTTTCTTCGGCCTTAAAGGCGTCGTTCCCACTGAACGCGGATTTTACACATCCTCTGAGATGCGACTTGAAAACTTCAGACTCAACAGCCTTGAGAGCTGCCGAGGCCGCCTTTAGTTGAGCGATAATTTCCGTGCAATATCGTCGATCTATAATCATTCGCTCGATGCCCTCTATTTGTCCCTTCACTCTATTCAATCGCTTGATATGAGCGGAATGATCCATATTGACGTCCGAAGTTTGTTGGCTCTGGACTTTCATCGTCGGTTTCTTGCTTTTACGGAGAGTATTTTCTTTTTCCAACATAGCTAGTCATCCTTCTTCCGCTTTAAAAGGCTGGATTGACAGATACCCTACGGGGGGTATAGTTTGTTGTCAAAGCTATTTTTAATGGAAGGAATGAGGGATGAAAAAAGTATTAATGGCATTAAGCGCCTTAGCGCTTTGGAGTCAGGTATCGTGGGGACATGGAGGCGAGGAAAGTCGTATCGCACTTGAGCCGAACGTAATGTCCATGTCAGCAGGCAGTGCGAAATATAAGTTCCAACTTATCGATACGGAAACTAACAAACTGATTGGCGACCTGGACTTGAATATTGCGCACGAGAAAAAACTCCACCTTATAATATACGATCCATCGCTTCAGGAATTTCAGCACGTTCACCCCGAGTTCGATGGAACTATGTGGGTCGCCGATACGCAGTTCTCTGCTGATGGCAATTATTGGGTTTGGGCTCAAGGCGAACTTGCATCTGACGGCGAAGAATTTTCTTCGTCAAATAGACTTGATATTACTGGTGGCACATCGACTTGGCCGACTCCGCCTGTTCTAGGAGATAAGCGAACTGGTTCGTCGGGTACGTCAGCAATCGAGCTTAGCAATACTAAACTTGTTGCGGGCAAGATGGCGATGCTTGATTTAAAAATGACCCGTACTGATGGAACAACTCCCCAGTTAGAGCCCTATCTCGGAGCCTTCGCCCACTTACGTATGCACATGACGCCACCTACCTGTCGTGTTCGACTGGAGCGCATTCAAGTCGACAATATTCGACAAGGCGAATTTGCTGGCGTCATGTGCATAGGTGGGTTCGCCCATATCATTGCAACTCCTACCGATGGTGATGCTCTGATTCACGTTCATCCTGTCGGTACCGGCCCTAGCCAAGGTATGATTCACGCTACTTTTCCGACGGCTGGCGAATATAGGCTTTGGATTCAATTTATAGATAATGGAAGTCTCAAAACGATACCCCTGTCTGTCGAAGTTTTTTGAGAAGCGTCTGTCACAAAATCGAAAGTGTCGTCGTATTAAGGGGTGTGGGCCCCTTAATACGCGAAAGGAATCTGGTTAAATATGAGAACACTGATTTTCACATTGTTGATGATATCGATTTTAGGAGAAGGCGTCGTCTATGCCCACGGAGAAGATAAGCCGGGACCAAACGGCGGCTTCATCCGAATGCCCGGCGCTTTTCACACTGAGGTCATTCCGCTCGGGCCAAATAAGCTCAAAATATTTCTTCTCGACATCACTTGGCAAAATCCTTCGACCGCTAACTCTGACTTAGCTGTGCGCCTTAAATTGAAAAAGGCCGCCAAGGCTAAATGTGAAATCAAAGACAACTTCTACATTTGCGATTTTCCTAAAGGAGTGGATCTCACTCAAAAAGGAGAACTCATAGTCAAAGCAAAACGCGAAAACCAAAAGGGAAATCAAGTTTCTTATGAGCTTCCTTTGAAGCTGCAGGTAATTGATGACGGTCACGGTGGGCATAACAAGTAGTTTTAGGCAAATTTGAAGGAGAACTCCATGCTTGACCGCATCATTCGATTTTCACTGACTCACAGACTTCTGGTACTGACCGTCGGGGTCATCATTACGGCCTACGGTCTTTTTACTGTAAGCCGGATGCCTGTCGATGTTTTTCCGGATCTTAACCGTCCAACTGTGAACATTATGACGGAAGCCGCAGGCATGGCCCCGGAGGAAGTTGAAACGCTAGTTACGCTACCTTTAGAAACAGTTCTAAATGGACTACCTGGTGTTGAGAGAGTGCGCTCTACCACCGGTATTGGGCTGTCTGTTATATATGTCGAATTTGGTTGGGATACCGAAATTTACCGTAACCGCCAACTTGTCGCCGAAAAGCTTCAGCTCGCAAAAGAAAAACTCCCTCAAGGTGTAACTCCGGTGATGGGACCGATTGCTTCTATAATGGGAGAAATTCAGCTCATTGGACTATCTTCTCCAAACCAAGAAGTGAGTGCATTAGACTTAAGAACCTTTGCCGATTGGACCATTCGCCCCCGCTTACTGTCTGTGCCAGGAGTTGCCCAAGTGATCGCGATTGGCGGCGGAGTGAAGCAGTATCAGATTTTGCTCTCAGCCGAAAAAATTCAAAAGAACCAGCTTCCCCTCGAAGAAATTGAAAAAGCTCTTTCAAAAATCAGCCTCAATACAACTGGTGGATACATCGACCAAGATAAAAAAGAGTTTCTTATTCGAAACATAGGAACGATTAAATCCGAAGCTGACATTTTAAACTCTGTTGTGGGCTTGCACTTGGGGCGGCCTGTTTTTGTGAAAGACATAGCAGAAGTAAAACTGGGACCTCAAATCAAGCGCGGTGACGGAAGTGTAAACGGAAAACCATCTGTGATTTTGAGTATCCAGAAGCAGCCGGGAAGCAACACTATTGAATTAACCGAAAAAATTGATGAAGCCCTAAAAGAGCTTGAGAAGGCTCTTCCTAAGGGCGCTGAGTTTCATAAAGATCTCTTCAAGCAGGCTCATTTTATTGAAGCTGCTGTCGATAACGTGAAAGAAGCATTGCGCGATGGAACCATTTTAGTTTTCATCGTTCTATTTATGTTCCTTCTGAATTTCAGAACGACGGCCATCACTTTGACGGCCATTCCACTCTCGTTCCTTGTCACAGCAATTGTTTTTCATTTCTTTGGACTTTCCGTTAACACGATGACTTTGGGCGGACTTGCCGTTGCTATTGGCGAGTTAGTGGATGACGCCATCGTTGATGTCGAAAATGTCTTTCGCCGACTGAAAGAAAACAAAGGCGTAAAAAACCCAGAGAGCACTCTTCAGGTTGTTTATAATGCTTCATCTGAAGTCAGAAACTCCATCGTGTTCGCTACAATCATTGTCGTCCTTGTTTTCCTTCCGCTCTTTTACATGAGCGGAATTGAAGGTCGTCTATTCATTCCTCTTGGCGTCGCATACATAGTCTCTCTTATCGCCTCTCTCATTGTTTCCCTGACAATTACCCCGGTCCTTTGCTCATTCCTCCTAGCTAAGGACAAGCTAATCGAACATGAAGACGGAAAGCTCGTAAAAACTTTAAAAAACTGGGATCGAAAACTTTTGGTAAAATCGCTCGATCATCCTAAAATTGTGTTTGGGACTGTTGGAGCGCTTTTTGTTTTATCTCTGGCACTTATTCCCTTCATGGGTCGAGATTTTTTGCCAAAATTCAATGAAGGTACTGCCACGGTTGGACTCTTAGCCCAACCTGGAATTTCATTGGAGGAATCAAACAAGCTCGGAACCCAAGCAGAAGAAATTCTCCTCAAAATACCCGAGGTCAAATCGGTTGCAAGACGAACAGGCCGAGCCGAACTTGACGAGCATGCCGAAGGGGTTCATTCATCCGAAATTGATGTGGATTTTAAGGAAGGCGGTAGGAGACGAGATATTGTTTTGAGCGAAATGCGCGAAAAACTTGAAGGTGTTTCTGGGGTGTTTTCAAACATCGGCCAGCCGATTTCTCATAGACTCGATCATCTTCTGTCAGGTGTGCGCGCACAAATTGCTATTAAAATATTTGGACCAGATCTCAATACCCTTCGTGGAAAAGCCGCCGAAGTTTACAAGGCGCTCGACGGAACAAAAGGACTTGTTGATTTACAGGTAGAGCAGCAAGTGCTCATACCTCAAATCAAAATTCAGCTCCTTCGGGATGAGGCCGGTCAGTTTGGTATTGTTGCAGGAGAGCTTTCAGAAACTCTAGAAAAAGCACTTAATGGCGAAGTCGTCGCCCAAGTATTGGATCAGCAAAAGACATTTAACGTGTATATGCGTTTTGATGACCAGTCTCGCGCCAATCTCGACCTTATCAAACGAACTGTTCTTAAAATTATGCCTGATGGTCGCAAAGTTACTCTTGAAAAAGTAGCCGATGTCTATGAGTCCCAAGGACCTAATCAAATTAACCGGGAAAATGCTCAAAGGCGTATTGTTGTTTCGGCGAACTCTTCAGGCCGGGACCTCGATAGCCTTGTAAAAGAAGTCCAAGATCGAATTCAAAAACAAGTGCAGATTCCAGAAGGATATTTTGTCCAGTACGGCGGACAATTTGAAAGTCAAAAATCCGCAAGCCGTTTGATTTTATTTTTAGGTATCCTATCTTTGATCGGTATTTTCATTGTGCTTTACGCACACTTCAAGTCGTCATTCATTGCCGTTCAGATTATGCTTAATATTCCGATGGCACTCATCGGCAGCCTAGTTGCGATATACCTTTCTGATCGAATCTTCTCTATTGCGACGATGGTCGCATTTATCACTCTGTGCGGTATCGCCAGTCGAAATGGCATCATGATGATTTCGCACTACTTACACCTCATGAAGTTTGAGGGTGAGAAGTTTACGAAGGAAATGGTGATTCGAGGTTCACTAGAGCGCCTCGTACCTGTCCTTATGACGGCCCTCACTGCGATCCTAGGACTCATGCCACTTGTCCTCGCAAAAGGCGCTCCTGGAAAAGAGATTCTTCACCCCCTCGCTGTAGTGATTGTGGGTGGACTTTTGAGTTCTACACTTTTGGATATGTTTGTAACCCCAACGGTTTTTTACCGATTTGGAAAAAAATCTGCGGAGCGAAATTTAGCAAGCAAGGAAACAGAACTTAAACCAACTCATCATTAAAGGAGAGTTTTTATGAAAACGAAATTGATTGGCCTGTTGTTAATCTTAACCGCCGCGGGAGGGTGTTCGACAATGCATCGAGGCGTGGTAGCAATGAAAATAGATGAAAATTCGGCACACGTGGGACTCAATAAAAGCGAAGTAGCTGTGGGAGATCATGTTCAGCTATACGGAAATAAATGTACTAATAGAAAAGGCGACCAAAATTGCCAAAAGATCTCTAAAGGTCACGGGGTCATCACCCAGATTCTCAACGATGACTATGCAGCCGTAAAATTTGACAGCGGTGTCGCATTTCAAGAAGGCGATTTCATCGAAAAGCATTCACACTAACACTAAATGACTGGAGACATCAGTATGAAAAAAGCAATTTCCTACCTAAGTATTTTTTTGGCGTTCGGATTCTCAAGCGAATTATTAGCTCATGAGGGCCACGATAAAACACCCGGCGCTCTGGCTGCCCCACACGGTGGAGTTGTCAAAGGCACTGACCACATTTATCTCGAACTTGTGACCGAATCTGGTGGGATCAAAATTTATCCACTCGATCACGCTACAAAAGCAGTCCCTTTTACTGATGTAAAACTTGAAGGAAAAATGTCGGTCCCTCGAAAAAATAAAGCGGAAATTATTAAGTTCACGGTTGATGGCGATCACTTCGCAGCGAAAGTCGATACGAAAGGTGCTCACCGGTACGACCTAAATATTAAGGTAACACACGGTGGAAAAACTGAGAATTTAAAATTCAGCGTTGAGCCACAGTAAGATAAGCCAAGGAGTAGTTATGAATCATCGATCTTTTGATTTGGTTCGAATAAGTGGTTTGGCACTCATATTTTTTATGGGGACTATTGCTTTCGCCGATCACCCCAACGAAGGATCATTGTCGCTTGAACAACTCCTCAAGGAGGCCGAGTCACAAAACTTCGACCTTAAAGAGGCCGACAGTTACCTAAAGGCTTCTGAAGCCGAATTCAGATCACAGAATGGAAAATTTATTCCGCAACTGTCGGTTGAGGGCGGCCCACTTTCAACGAAGTTTGATGATACGAAAAACTCGGGCACTGTGGTTTACGGAAGGGCCGACTGGAATCTCTATCGCGGAGGTAGAGATCAAGATGCGATTGATAAATCGAAAATCAAAAGAGATCTTGGTCGAAAAAAATATGAAGCGATGAAGTCACAAGTTGTTCGAGAAATCAGCCGGGTCTACTACGAGCTACTTTTTTTACTTGAGGGTACTGCACTTAAAGAAAAGGCTCTTGAGATGAATCAAGTGCAAATGAAACTTGCGAAGCTTAAAAAAAGCTCTGGATTTACTTCCAGTGCCGACGTGATTGAGTTTGAGCTACGAGAAGCCACATTAAATTCTGATCTTAAAATGTTTTCTCAAGTGATTAGTGAAAAATCACGTGAACTATCTGTTCTTCTTGGCAGAAAAGATTCATCTATTCCTAATTTGGTAAAGGGGCATTTGAAGAGGGAAACATTGTCCGCTTTGTCGCGAGAAAGCATTTTGTCTCGTCTAAAAGACAGCAATATCGGAATTGCAGAAGCCCAAGCGGAACTTCAAATGTCTCAGAAGGATGCTTCTATTGCAAAGTCTGGATTTTTACCTGCAGTTGATTTGGAAGCGAAATACGGAAGGATCGCCAATGAAGAGCGCGTGTTTTCAGATAATAATAATTATTCCGTCATGCTAAAAGTTTCGGTACCTCTTTTTTCAGGTCTCGAAACTATAAATCAAACCAAAGCCGCAAACTTTAACGTTGCGGCAAAAGACGCGGCAACTTCACGAAAAAGTTTATCCGCATACGCTGAAACTGAAAATCTCATGTCTCAGCTATCAACGCTAACGGAACGCCTAAATTTGGAAGAAAAGAACCTGTCGAAGTCAGAAGAGTATTACAAGATTACTCTTGGTGAATATAAACGTGGGGTAAAGAACTCACCCGATATGGTGGGAGCCTCGGAACGCCTTCTTGAAGCGCGAATCAGAAATCTCGAATATCGAAAAGACTACTACCTAACGAAGCTTAAAATTTACGAATTAGTTAGCAGCGACCCGACTCGCGAGGAATCGCCAAAGATTTCAAACTGATAAACCCGTCCGCAGGGCGAAACCCATTGCGCCACTATTCAGCGCAAAAGGGAAATGATAGATGGATGTGTTTCGTGTGCAGATTGTTGCCGCCCAATCTTGATCTTGGATGACCAATTGAACCATTGAACTCTTTTTGCCCAGGCTTGCACGCTGATGTCATCGAGTCCTTCCAACATTCTCGGAAAGAGTCATAAAATACCGCTGTAGCACCTCGGTAATTTTGCATTTCACTACTTATTTTTGTTACCTGGCCAAAACGGTCATAGAGATTGAACTGCGCAATGTCGATCGCGCGAGCATACGCATGCATACTGAGCACGCTAGAGTCTCGCCCATTTCGATTGGCGTAGGTACCAAGATGGCGAATAAAGACACGCTCTGGAGCGGGTATATTGGCCTTCTGGGATGCTTGCTCAACACATCGATAAAAGTGCTTGTTCAGATGATCTGCAAATAGAGGATGAAAGTAGCCCTTTCCACAAACGGTGTCGCTGTCGTAGCCCCCAATTACGGTTGATCTTGAGTCGCACCCATTCCAAATTTGCGCAGGACCATGCGCAAGTTTAATTGAGGTTTTACCTAACGAGAAGTCACCGGATTCTGATGGTGACGTTGTGTGAAGAACTTCAGGATTTTCCGGTATGTCATCTGGGAGCCCGACGGGCTCTTCTCCTACGTGATCTTGATCGGTCGAGGCGAGATGTGCGACTTCAAACTCCGATTTAGAACAACCCACCACAATAAAAATCACGAACAACAACGCTAAACTTTTCATGCTTATATATCGGCTACTGATATGTGTGCTTTAAGTAGTATGCTGGGAAACAGCCATTTAAGACTTCTTACAGGACGTTGGTCGCCCCCGGCATTTTAGATGCATAAGAACGTCGTCAGCTGAAACTGAAAATCTCTTTCTATAACTATTAGCTCTGTCGGAAGTTAAAAGAAAAAAATTTTCAAAACTAACAGACCATTACAGAATCATTCGTCGTGAAAATAACCAGTATTACCAGGGTCGACCAGCTGTCTCTGAAGGATTCGCAATTGCGCAAGCGGTCAAATATAGTATACCCCCCTATATTATAGTACATTTTCATAAATGGCACATACAATTAGGGAAAAATCAAAAATTCTGGGACGTGTAAATCGCATCAAAGGTCAGCTAGAAGCTTTTTCAAAAGCGATTGAGTCAGAACAGGATTGCTATCAGGTTATGCAACTTCTTGCCTCGTGTCGAGGTGCCCTCAATGGACTAATGGCTGAAGTCGTTGAAGGACACATTCGGGAACATATCGTGGAAGCGGAAAACAAGAAGCTGGCTGCTGAATCAGGAGAAGATTTAATCGAAATAATGAAGAGTTTTTTGAAATGAGTAAGCTATGAATCCAATTATCGAAAATCCTTTTACGTGGATGTACTTCCCAACAGCACTAATGCTTGGGGCACTCCATGCCCTTGAACCTGGACACGCAAAAACCCTTACAGCCGCTTATCTCATTGGAATCAAAGGCACAAAAAAAGATGCCTTGTTCTTAGGTCTTTCAGTTGCGCTGACACATAGTATTGTTGTTATTGGAATTTCTGTAACCGCGCTTTGGATCGGCAGAGAGACCTTCACCCAAGATGTTACTCACTGGCTTCAAATTGGCTCTGGAGTTTTAGTAGTGCTTTTGGGCGCTTGGCTGTTGATCAAACGACTCATTCAATTGAAGAAGAATGCTCACCAACATCCCCACGGCGCACCTGAGCCAATTCACATTTCAAATGAGCTTTCATCCGGCGTCCTAGAGATCGTCAATACTCCTAACGGGGAGAGAATGAGATTTCTCTGTGAAAAAAGTGATACCACTCTCAATTTACGGGTAATTATAAATCGACCAGATGGCCTCGAAATTTTGAAACTTAAAAGATTATCGCAAAATGAATTCTTAAGCGAGGTAGCGCCAAATGAGCCTCATGAATTCTCCGCAGAACTTGAAATTTCGATAGACGCAAAAAGGGAAGTCGTTCCTTTTGAAATGCATGAGCCGCATGACCACGAGGAACACGATCACAGCCTGATGAGTGATGATGATCACGCAAGAGCGCACGCGGCTACTATTCCTGCGTATGCAAAAAAAGGCGAACGACCGACAACATGGCAAATTATAACTTTCGGCGCCGCCGGAGGTATGATTCCATGTCCTGCTTCAATCACAGTTATGCTCTTAGCACTTTCCATAGGAAAATTTGGAGCCGGTCTTTTTGCGGTAGCGGGTTTTAGTATTGGCTTAGCGGTAACATTGGTAGGAATTGGTCTAATTGTCGTCGCTGGTCTCAGTAAAATTCAGGGTTCGGGTCGCCTTCATTGGGTTTCGTCTAAGGCACCAATCATTAGTGCGGCGGTTGTAATGCTTTCTGGTTTCGCGGCTTTGGTCTTCGCACACTGAGCGCCCCTGACCTGAGGCGCTCAGTTATATAGGAGAAATTTATCCTATATGAGCCTGTCTCCGAACTCATGATTTAATTTTTGAGTTCAAACTCGGTTGATTAAAAAGTCGTTTTTAAATTTAATTCAGATTTTTTTAGGTTCGCTGACTTGGTTTCAGTAATAGTTTTTCAAAATATTCCGCCGTTTTCAGGGTTTTCAGTCCCCAGAGTCATCCTAAAACCAGTTTCGGCGCATCGACTTTGATAGCCCGCTTTAAGTTGTGAACTATAGCTTCAAATATTGCTTGGACTTTCACCTTCGGCTTCGTCCAATAACGACATGATTTTCTCATTTTTGAAAACGTATTCTCAAACGGCATCCTAACTCGAGTTCTCCAACGATCTAAATCGCGATTTTTATCTTTACGATTATCTTTTTTAATAGCACCCGTTGCGCAGCCATTTTGTTTGATATTTTCATCCACGGGATCACCATCGTAGCCCTTGTCTAAAAATACCATTCCAGATTCAGGGCAAAGTTTTTCGTCTATAAACGCCTGGCCATCGTTAACTTCAGCACCTGTAATTTTAACGTCCGTAATAATTCCCTGTTTCATATCAACTTGGTGATGCCGTTTATAACCAAGCCAGTTCTTGTTCTTACCCTTAGATCCAAATCTTGCATCAGGATCTACAGAATAATTTTCCACATTATTGTTGTTCATCGTTGGATTGTTTTTATCGTCTTTTTCATCATTATCTTTATCGGTAGTTGCCTTGTCGCGCGCTGCCCATGTGCTGACTTTTGCAATCATTGAACTCGAATCAACAAACGTAAATGTTTTTCCAACAAGACCTGCTTTAGCAAGGGCTTCGG
>JANXMF010000155.1 GCA_025354795.1 Pseudobdellovibrionaceae bacterium | reverse complement strand
TTGACGAAAATTGTAAAATGTCGCGGCCAAGCGACCAATCTCGGTACTCTCGCCGGGCAGAGCACAGTTGCGCGGCAAACACCATCCATTGCAACCTGCTAGAATTTTTGGCACTTTCTGCTAACTTGCCGGGAGCCGCTGTCGAATTGGTGCCTCCGCCGTCCTGGCATCAAAAGTGCTCATAAGTGCTCTATGAAAACAATCTTGCATCTGTCAGTCTTAGGGGCGGCTCTACTTGTGGGCCATGGCGCTTTGGCGCGCCCGGCTCAAAACCTCGATTCCGTGCTCAATCTAGAAGACGATCGTGCGGCCCTGCAGGTGCGGCTGGACTTAATCAGTGGCGCCAAAAAGGAAATCACCGCTCAGTATTACGAAGTCGCTGACGATAGTCTTGCCCTTGGCGGGCTTGCGCTGCTTTATAAGAAAGCCGAGCAGGGAGTGAAGGTCCGCATCATTTTAGACAATCACGAACTCAACCTGCCCGAAGCTAAATTCGCGGCTTTGCTTCACACCTATGAGAATAAAGCGAATCCGAATTTCTCAATCAAGGTCTTCAATAAATTTTCCCTTTTGGATCCGATCGACAGTTTTAATCGTCGCATGCACGACAAAGTGCTGACGGTCGATGCGGTGGACTCGCGCAGTGAAGGACCTGATGACGGACTCGGCATGATGATCACTGGCGGACGCAATGTGACCAATGGGTATTTTGAGCGCGGAGGCCGGCTAGGCAACGGCAAGCTCGAAACTCAGTACCACGATTTAGATGTGGTGGTGCGCGGGCCGGTGGCTCCGCAACAAGCCAAGCGTTATTTTAATGACCTGTGGAATAATGACAAGCTTAGTCCTTATCGATTTAGGAACTTCTCCTATGCTGAACTGCGCGGACACTACTGCAGTAGCGGAGGCGAAGGCGGCGGCAGTTGCCCAGGCCCTGGACTTTATCAAACTGAATATAAGCCGGCCGCAGTCAAATTGGCGACCGCGCTCGCGGATGTGGAGAAAGGTTTTTCATTAAAAATTGGCGGGACAACTCATCTTATTAAGGCCGGCAAAATGACGGCGGACGATTGGTTTACCGCGTCCGTGACGAAAGTTGAGACTTTACTGACGCGATTTATTTTCGATCCCGCACTGGATTCGCGCGGCCGTTCAGTGGACAAAACTTGGATTGGTACGGCCTCCTTGCTCTACGAATTTATTTGGCAGCAGGCAAAGGTTAATGTGACGATCGTTACTCCTTACTTGGTGACTACCCCTGAGCAAATGGCTTTGTTTAAGAAATTACTGGGCAAGGGCATCAAGATCACCATGATCACGAACTCCGATGTCACCAATGATGTGGCTGCGGCGCAAGCGGGCTTTGAGCGAATCGCTCCGGGCCTAATTCAGATGGGAATTAAAATCCGTCTTTTCAAAGGCCCCATGACCTTGCACGAAAAGCATGTGCTGATCGATATGACCTCGGATCTCACCACGGACCTGGCATCCTTTGATGTCGCACGCGGCTTTCCAGATATTGAAATCAAACCCGCGGCGGAGGTTCTTGGTTTTTATCGCAGCATCGCCGGTCACACCACATTTGGCGCGGCCTTTGCCGGCTCCTTCAATTGGGACTACCGTTCGCAGAATTTGAATCGTGAAGTCGGACTATTGATGGTCAATCCGCTCGAAGCCAGTCTACAGCCGCGCATGAGTGCGTTCGCGGATCGAATGGTCTTGCGCATGAATTTGTTAAAGCTGCGCTCGTGTGAAGTGAACGAAAACCTGCAGCCGCAGTTTGGCTGTGTGATACCAAAGCCTGCGAATTATTCTGAATTGCGTCGAGCGATCGATGCGGAAAAGGCCAACGTTCAAATGGGTTGGTACTTACGGCTGCTTTAGGGTGACGAAGTCTCACACCCGTCCGCAGCTCATCTGCCACTCGATCCAGACCGGCTCAAGGCCATTCTGATTTAACGGCTGCCCCATTAAATCAAAGCCTTGCCACCCAAAGTATTTGAGCGGGTCGCTCCCCGTCGAGGCCTGGCAGACAGGCCCTACACTACCGACGGGCCTTGTCGAGGCTTGCCTTCCAGCTCGCGAATCCTCAAATGCATAGCCACAATGTGATCGCGCACATCATCGCTCAGTTTCTCCAAGTATTTGAACTCGGGCTCACCAACTTGAAAAATATTGTAATCGCCCGCCGCTAAGCCGCGGAGATACTGTTCGAAATTTAGAATGGGCCTAGCCACATGGGCCGAGAGCGATTTTCCAATCAAATAAAGAAAGAGCAGAAAGGTGACGGAGGTAGAAGCGTAAAAAATAAAATAGTCATGCATTAGCTTGTCTTTGATTGGCGCGACCTCGGATATCTCATCTAAGGCCATCTTAACAAAAGAAAAACTAAGGACGCCAAAAATCAAAATTAAGAAAAAGCCAACCGTCACCAACTGCAAGGAGTAACGCTTTTGAAACTGGCGCGAGACCCAAAGTTTTTTGCTGTAGGCGTCGTCGTAGGTCGACGGGAAAAACTGCCAAATAAACATCAGTACTATGCCTAAATATTGAAAAAGGTCCGCGAGATTAAATGTGGGAGTAGCTTTGCCAAAAAAATTAACCGCTAAATAGTCAACCACGTAACCTCGAAGGAGACGATCTATGACATTGGCAAATACCCCGCCAAAAAATAGTGAAATCGAAAGTCGCATCACCGGCGATTTTATCGGGGCGAACTGCTGAATAAAGTAAAGGCAGACCAATAGGAAGAAGCCAAGAGTGACAAGCGGAATTTGAAAAACCGGCTTGGCTTGTCCTGAAAAATATCCGCCGATAATCCCTTGATTGGCCACAACATTGATTTTGAAAAATAGGAACTCACCGTGTAGCTCAGCTGCCAGAATCAATTTTTTTAAGAAAAGATCCAGCGCGGTGACCACCGCGACCGGCAAGAATATCAATCCAAGACTTCTCGAGTTGAGGCGCATATGTAAACATCGCACCCAAATACTGTATCGGTGTCAAGGTAAAGCTGCGCCTTCTTGAGACTCTCGCGAGATTTACTCGATGAACCCGTATTTTACCGGTAAAATAGGTAGGTCAGGCACGTACATTGGAGTAACTAATGGTTGTTCGTAGACACGCACGCTTTCTGGCTCTGCTATGGTTATTCGTAACCTGCAGTTTCCTATTGTTTCAAAACTTTACGCGTCATTCCACTTCCTCGGCCATGCACAATGAGGCCTGTCAACAGGCTCTTAATGTAAACCAATCTCGAATACTAAATATCAACGGCATTCACACCAACCTTCAGGCCGCATGGCCAAGCGGTGCTAGCGATATCCATAGTTCTGTTTCCGCATTAACGACGGAATTATTGGCCGCCAATCAGCAAATATATGACAGCTGCGTCGCCGAAGGTGAGTCGGTTCGAAGCAGCCAGCTTTACGCCTTAGCGGAATTAAAAAAACTCGCAAACTTAGAAACTAACCCCTCGTGGAGGGTCTATGTGAGCGCTCTCGAGTCCACGCTTAAAAATGTTAAGGAAATTCGATGATCTTGCATTTTTTTATTTTCATTCTTTGTAGCCAGGCTCTTGCTCAGGAACCCTTGGATCTTTTGAGCCACTACAAAAAGGTGGAATCCAAGTCAGCGCTGGATCGCGACGGCTCCAATATCAGCTTAACCGGCTTGACTCTTCGCCGACAGCTGCAACAGTCGCTCAATCATATTAATGAGCAAAAGTTAAAAGACCTAGCCGGTGACTTTAGCAAAACCAAGTCGATCGCCATCAATGCTAAGATAGACGAGCTTAAGGCCGCACAGAATTCGGTGGCCCTTAAGGTCTCCTCATTAGACACTGAGATATACAAAGAAAGAAAAGTCTTTTCCAAACTTGGTGACTTCCATAAAAATGCGGCGCGGGTAGTGGGATTGATCGAGAAGTTCAACCAGACCTACGCCACCAGTACTTTACAACTCAGCAACGGCGAAAACTATTCTTCGTCCGAAGAAAAATTGCACAGTCTCGAAGCCAAAGCGATCAGTCTACTTGAAGCTCAACGGTCCGCGCGTCTAGCCCTCGCCAATTACGACAATGAAATTGAGTCCCTAACCAATAAGGCCAATGAGCTCGAGGCGCAAATGGTGGAAGTCACCACTCTCAGCCGAACCATGATGGCTCACATTGAAGCTAGGTCTTCAACGGCAGCACATGCGCAGGACGAACTCGCCGCCCTGACGGCCAAGATGAAGGACGTAAAGGGCCGCCGTGACGCATTGAATGCGCAGATCCTCGCGTTGCACGCCAAACGAGCACCATCTCAGCAAAAGCTGGACACCCTTAGTAGAGAATATCAGACTGTCAGTAGAAATCGCGACGCCGCTATTTTGCAATTGCGCCAAGCTGAGCTGATGGATGCGATTCACCAGCTCCTCAACGGGTAACCTCGCGAATAGTCCTGGCGTTCGGCCCCAGCGATTCCCGGCCAAGATAGCTTGGTTGTTTGAGTCAAAGACTCGTCTGGGTTCTGCAGAGGCGCATTCAACCACCGCTCTATGTAAAGTATGATCCATAGCAAAGCCTGTACAGAATGCAGTTGCCCACCAATTTCATTTGAATCCCCCACCGTAAAGCCATTTTGTTAGGTCTCGATTTTGCAATACGTTAGAATATGATGCTACCTCGCGGGGGATGCCCAGAGAATTCCGGGGCCATGAGTTTACCCGAAAAATCACTTGGCCGACTACCAAATGGGCCTGGGGCGGAGTCCACGGCATTCACCTTGACCGGATGCGTGTTGCCGAAACGAAAACTCCGGATGGCCGCATTTCCACTTTGGAGGTTCTGGCCTCGCGCAACGGTATTAATTGGCACCCATTCTTTTTTAAGCGCGTTGGCGATTTCTGGGTACGGGAATCTCATATTGACGGCATCACTGTGGAAGCGAAATGTATGCAGTGCCAGACCAGTGATGGCAAGGGAAAGGTTCCGCTCGGCGCACTATCCCCGCGCCCTCTCGGCTTCACAAATATCCAACAATTTGTGGACGTTGGATACAAAAACCACCAACGAAGTCAGAGACCCTGAGGGGGCGCTGATTCGACGTTTTCTTGAATATTAAAACTGGATTTACACTTTGCTGGCGCGACCGCCATCAGTGATTTTTGGAACGGCCGCTGGTATCACCTTTCCCGTGCAATTTTAAGCGCTTGGCGAGAATCCGGATGGGGTCTAAAAACAGCGCGAGAACTGATCCCATAATTGCCGAACGAAATTGGTTCACCATAGAGTGCCTTGATAAAATTTCTGACCAATTATCACGTAGCTGGGATCAACTGCACCGTAAGATTAAAAATTGGAAGGCGTATCCCAGCAAAAATGGCACCTCTTAAAACAGGAAATCGCCGATTCCATGACCAGATTAAATTGCAAAATCTTGGAGACCCTTAAGGATTAGCGTCACGGGCGGGCGGTTGAAAAGTTCATTGTGGAATTCGCTCAATGATACATCCCTCCTGTTTGCAGAGTGACTTGAGAAGCATTCAACCCGCCAAATAAAATCATACTTGCGCCTGACCACACAGCCGTGGATGAACTGCGGGCTTCGGGCGCGCCACTCGTCGACAAAGCCGCCCATGTGTTGGTCAACGGATTGTAAGCACCGCCATCGTTGAAATCAGTCGTGTTGGAGTTGCCGCCCCAGATTAGCATCTGGGTTCCAGACCAAACGGCTGAGTGGCTATAACGGGCCGCAGGCGCCGCCCCCATGCTGAGGGCTGTCCATTTGTTGGTCGCAGGATTGTATCGTGCACCGTCGGCAAGACTAGCTGATGGGGAGCTCACGCTATTTCCACCCCAAATAATCAGTTCAGTTCCGGTCCAAACCGCCGAGGCCATTTGGCGAGCGGAAGGGGCGCCGGTTGCGCTCATCGTGGTCCAAGAGTCGTGGGCAGGATCATAAACCGCGCCATCGCCTAGGCCGGGGGCCCCCGCGCTAGCGCTATTGCTCCCGCCCCAAATCAGCAATTTAGATCCGGTCCATGCGGCCATTGCATCATAGCGCGCGCTCGGTGCGCCGGTCGAGTTCAGCGCCATCCAGGTGTCGGTCGCCAGGTCATAGATCCCGCCGGAACAGACCGGAACACGCCCTGTACTCGTGATCGATTCCCCGCCCCAAATAATCATCTTCGTTCCCGTCCAGACCGTCACAAATCGCGCGCGGCCAGATGGCGCTCCCACGGCGCTGATTTTGCTCCAGGAATCTGTGGTTTTATCGTAAATCCCGCCGTCGTTAGGATAGGTGGGCATAGTGCCGAAAAATCCCCCCCAGATTATCATTTTGCTGCCGGTCCACACCGCGCCATGCCTCGCGCGCGCCCAAGGAGCTCCAAGTGAACTGATCGGCGTCCATTGATTTAATGCGGGATCCAGAGCCTTACCGTCGTTGTATACGGCGCGGGCGAAGCTGTCAGCCATCCCGCCCCATATGATCATTCTGTCGTTCGCCCATACAGCACTATGGCCCGCACGGGCGGCAGGTTCGCCGACTGTCGCCGTTGCCGTCCAAACATTTTGGAAAGTAACGGGCTGGGGATTGGCGGTGAAGGTGACCGTTGCTGACAGCGCGGCGAGCGCGCCGGCAAAGTCAAAGCTGACCAAAAAACTCTTGTTCAAATAGGCCAGTCCGGAATTATTCATCGTTGAAATCGAAACCGTAGCGCTCTTCGTGTCCTTAGCGATGACTCCCGTGCCCTGCATACCGACATATTGGGTGCCGGAAACTGCGGTTCCATCGGTGGTTGAATAACTGAAGTTTATCTCGGTTGGAGCGGCTTGATCTAAGGCGATCGTGAGTATAGCCGTTGCCCCAGGTATGACGTTGACACTTTGCACCTGCGCCGCAATTCCGAGAAAGCCGATCAATGAGTCCGATTGTGATGGGCTTAAAGCCCCGCCACAGCCCATAAGCAATATTGGTAAGAAAGTGGATAGCGCAACTCTCACCTGAATTAAACCCACGTGTGTCTGCATTGGTCCCCCAAACGCTATCCATAGCAAATGCAAAATGAAGGCCCTGTATCATTCTACTCCACTGGCTAATATCATGATTTTACTAATTATTTTTGTGCTTCAAGGTGAAAAAGATGATGAAAACGTTGACGCCTTTGAAAGTGCAAATTTAGCATATGATTCATTGAAACTGAGAATTCCTGATTGAGACGCTTCAAATCTGGAAAAACCTGAATAAGGAGGCGAAAGCTCCTCTTGGTGTCCGCATGCACCCACTTTGTCCCTTTACGTCGTGGATCCGGTATACATTTGCCCCCAGATTTCGGGATCGCACCGAGTCAGAATATCTCTTGTAATACAATTTCAGACTTTTGAATTCACCTTTTTCATGGCATGGATATTGAATTTCCTGACAGGACCAAGAAATAAATCTTGGCGATGGGGAATAAACAATTAGGGGGAAACGTGAATATGAGAAGCTTAGGTAAGAGTTTATTAATGATGGCGAGTTTAGTGTTGCTCGGATCGAATGTCGCAATGGCAAGTCCAAATGGTTCACCATGGATGCCAGTTTTTCGATTTTATACTCCCGGTCACCACTTTCAAACTTTGGACTACAATGAGGGCGTTCATGCGGGATTTGCCTATGAGGGAATTTCATTTTATGTTTTGCCCCAGGCCCTTCCTGGCACTGTTCCACTCTATCGCTGTATTGTACCCAACTCCATGGATCATTTCGTATCCGCGGATTCGAATTGCGAAAATCAGCGCACCGAAGGTCTCTATGGCTACGTTTTTCAACAAATGAACTGGTGGGCACAAACGGGATTGTATCGCTGCCATTTAAATGGCGACCATTTGACCACGTCCAATGCGAACGAATGTTACGCCGCCCATTTGCAAGTTGAGGGTTTACAGGGCTTTGCCCCCTAAGACTTGCAAATTTTAATTGCGACTGTGGGGTCTGAACGGTCAAAAGGCATTTCGATACCCATAAATGTGCCAACTGAGCGCAGTTTAGCGACGCTCAGTTGGTATTACCAGGGTTTCTCACGCCTTTCCTCAATCTCTCAAACAAGTAATCTGGAGTGCGCCAGAACCATCGCAAAACAATGGATCTTGATTCCGTCACCAAAGACGTTGCCAAACAAAATCCATGACTACAATGATAACAGCACGGT
>JANXMF010000112.1 GCA_025354795.1 Pseudobdellovibrionaceae bacterium | reverse complement strand
AAAGAAATCTACTTTAGAGAGACTTGGGACGGGAAGGTGCGGCCAGACTATCCAAGGCAGCGCTACTGTGACGCTTCGAGTCAGAAGTCTTCGACCCACGTTTGACGAGACTTATAAAGATCTCGGCCAAATCCTCCTTGCTCAGTTTCTCGGCGAGGGCTTTGACGTCCTCGGGCTGATCTTGCAGGGTCGGGAGATAGATACTTATATAGTCATCCAGCTGTAAACTGTTAGCGGCCTGAAGGCTATCTTGGGCGCGTTTAAGATCGCGCTCAACGACCGCCAGAGATTCACTGTCCGTGGTGGTTTTTAGATGGCTGTTTTGAAAACTTGAGGAGCCGGCGCTTTTATTTTCGCTGGAAGTTTTGCCGGTTTTAATTTGGCTGATGCGGGCGGCGATGCGCAGGGTTTGATTTTGCGCTTCGAGCACTTGCTGCGTGCGCCAGGTCTGGAAGTTCATGACCTCTTCCGCAAACAGCGAAAAACCATGCAAAGTGAGAAGAACCGTTGCCAATTTTTGAATCAAGGACACGCTGACACCTCTTCCGTGAAATTCAGCTGCCTTGAAATAGATCAAGAGTTGTGCCAGTGCTGCCCTGGTCTTTACGCATCCGCCGCGTGCGCCAGTGCCGCAAAACGTCGCCCGCAGGTTGCAATTTTTTCCAACTGAACCTAACTTGGAACAATGTTCACCTTGATTATTCTGTGTTTGATAATTCTCCTGACGATTTCAGCAAGCGTTTATTTTTGGCGTTCGAATCAGCTGATTCTGCGTGATTTGCACGGTGCGCAGAACGAACTCGCGATCGCGCGCGAAAAAGTGCGGCTGCTCGACGAAAATCTGCGCGTGCAACAGCAATCGAAGGGCGAACTCTCCGAGGCGTTCAAAGGTCTCGCCTCGAGCGCGCTGGAATCATCCATGTCGCAATTTTTAAATCTGGCGCAAAGCACCTTTAATCAGGCCAGTGAACTGAGCAAGGCCGAATCCACGCAGCGCCATCAAGCGATGGACTCGTTAATTAAACCCATGGCGGATTCACTGCAAAATTATCAAGAACAGCTGCGCAAGCTCGAGATGGAACGGCAAAGCGCCTTTCAATCCATTGATGGGGAGCTAAAAAAGATTGCACTGGGGCATCAACATCTGGCCAAAGAAACCTCGGCGCTAAAGGACGCGCTCAAGCGCCCACACGTGCGCGGACGTTGGGGCGAAGTGCAACTGCGCAACTGTATTGAACTGGCGGGCATGTCTGAACACGCCGACGTGGTTTTCCAAAATTTTTCTACCGATGACGAGGGCTCGCGCCACATTCCCGACATGATCGTACGCATGCCCGGCGGGCGGCGAGTGATCGTTGACGCCAAAACACCAATCGATGCGTTTTTGAAATCGCTCGAGGCTGCAACCGAAGAAATGCGTCACAGCGAAATGGTTCGCCATGGTAAACATGTTAAGGATCACGTAAAACGTCTGGCCACCAGGGCCTATTCGGAGGCCGTGGGCGAGAGTGCGGACTTCACGGTGTTATTTTTGCCCAACGAATCGTTTTTGTATGCGGCGCTGGAGATCGAACCCGACATTGTCGAGTTCGCGCTACAAAAAAAGGTCTTGATCGCGACACCGCCGACCTTGATCGGACTATTGAAGGTCATTCGCTTTGGCTGGAGCGAGCAGCGCATGGCCGAGAACGCGCAGCGGATTTCGGAACTGGGGCAAGAGCTGCACAAACGCTTATGTGATTTTGTGGATAGCTTTGCTTTGGTCGGCAAGCACCTGGACAAAGCCAAAGAAGAGTATGAAAAGGGCCGCGGGCGCTTGGAGTCGCGGGTCTTGGTGCAAGCGCGGAAATTTGAGGCGATGGGGGCAAAGTCGAATAAAAGTTTGCTTGAGCCGCCAGCCTCTGAGGAATTGGCGCCGCCGGTTTGAGGGCCTGACAATGAGCTGATCAGTTTGTTCTTCCCAGAGCGACGACTTACGTCTGCAAATTTTCATGAGGATTAAGGGGCTGGAAGTAAAGGATAGCCAATCCGGGTTGAGCGCTCATTTGGCCCCCCAATCTTTAGACATCATTGCAAAAATTCCCTCCTCACCTCGCAATTTGCATTTGAGCACGCATTCAATTCATCCTGGCCGGCCCGGCGTTTGCCTATGTGAATGCCATTGGAGGCGCGCATGGAAATGGCTCTTAAAATTGTATTTTTGATTGTAGTCTGCGTAGCTCTTTCCTTTGCCGCAGGGAGCCTCTTAGCACAGCTACCCTAAGTTTGCCTTTATCCCCTCGACCGAGTATCAGTGTGCTTTTGGGGGAATACGTGAAAACATTCAACAACAGTGTGAAATTCACCGTGCTAGTCGCGGCACTGGGATATTTTGTCGACATCTACGATCTATTGCTCTTCGGTATCGTGCGCATGCCCAGTTTGCGTTCGCTAGGCGTGCCTGAGGATCAAATGATGAGCGTTGGCGTGCACCTGCTCAATATGCAAATGGCGGGCATGCTCATTGGCGGCATAGTGTGGGGGATCACAGGCGACAAGCGAGGGCGCAAGAGCGTGTTGTTTGGTTCAATTTTGCTTTACTCGGTTTGCAATATCGCCAACGCTTTCGTGCCAAATCCCGAAGTCTACGGGTGGTTGCGCTTTTTTGCCGGCATCGGCCTGGCGGGTGAATTGGGCGCGGCCGTGACACTGGTGTGTGAGATCATGCACAAAGACGCACGCGGCACCGGAACTGCGATTGTGGCGAGTGTAGGAATTATGGGCGCGGTGCTGGCTTCGTTGATCGGCGATTACTTCAGTTGGCAAACCGCGTACCTCGTTGGCGGCGGTATGGGGCTATGTTTACTGGCATTGCGCGCCGGAATTCTGGAATCCACCATGTTCAGTGAACTCCCCGAGACGGCTTCACGGGGAGGATTTCATCAATTGCTGCTGCAGCCTCGCCACTGGGTGCGCTATTTGAGTTGCATCGTCATTGGCATACCGATTTGGTTTGTCATCGGGATTTTGATTACGTTTTCACCCGAATTAACCCACGAGTTGGGTGTCAACGGAGTAGTCACCGGAAGCAAAGCCATTATGTGGACCTACGCGGCCTCGACCCTGGGTGATCTCAGTGCCGGGCTGCTGAGCCAGTGGCTCCGCAGTCGTAAGCAAGCGGTATTGATCTATCTGTGTCTGACGGTGGCGTTGTTTTTCCTTTACGTCCATCTGCCGCCGGTCAGCAGCTCGACATTTTATTGTCTGTGTGCGGGCTTGGGTTTTGGCATTGGCTACTGGGCAGTGTTTGTGACCGTCGCGGCCGAGCAATTTGGCACGAATATACGCGCTACGGTGGCGACCACGGCGCCCAATTTCGTGCGCGGGTCGGTGGTGCCACTGACGCTGGCGGTGGAGGCGCTGCGTGGGCAGGTTGGAATTTTGAATTCG
>JANXMF010000207.1 GCA_025354795.1 Pseudobdellovibrionaceae bacterium | reverse complement strand
GCGTGAGAAAATAATTGAATTTTCACACAGTCCAACAAACCTGCTCGCTTTTCTTGGTCTCACATCATTGACGATGAAAATCCTAAGTGTTTTACCCTACCAAAAACAAAATTATGCGTGGCGATAATGAATTGTCCCTGCTAATTTACCGGACTCCTCGTGGGCTCCCGTTGCCTACGCCACTAGGAATCCGACACAAGTACCGAAAACAGCGGACAAGATCACACTCAATCTCTTAGTACCGCAAAATACAACTTATCCATCGGGTACCTGGATGACGTTTTCATCGAATCCAATTAGCTCCACGGGTCAACAAGTGACCGTCTCCTACACTGTCAATGGCGTGAGATATTGCAGCGTCATAGCCTCACCAAATGCGAATTGTTCCTACCAGACCCCGGCCTCGCCTCAAAACGTGACAGTTCTGATCATGGCTAAAGATGCAACAGGTGCCGTAGCTAGTGCGACGATGACCATGGTCATTTCTTCAAATACGGCTACGGCTCCTGCTACTGTGACTGCCACTCCAGCGCTAAGTTTGGCACCAGCGGCGTTCGCGCTCTCCTCCCCAGCTAACGGATCCACAGCCTCTGGTACAATTCAAGTTACAGGTACAACAGGATCGCAATGGCTGAACATTGCCGCTTTCAATACAGTTAATGGTGTGATCGATTTTTCCACAAAATTATCGCCAGATGTGATGCCAATAAATGGGGCCTTCAGTTTACCGATCAACACAGCACTTATCGCCAACGCCCTCGACACGATTGCGATCGTCGTTTTCTCGGTACCGGCGGGTCAAAGCGGTGGCACCGCTGCTGCCCTTAATCTGGCTCTGAATGTCAATAATTCGACTCCGACGCAAACCCCAAGTCTGACGCAAACCGCACCAGCGCGAACTGGCTTTACAATCAAAACCGCAGAATACTTTACCTCAATTGATCCGATGAAGTGGATGGTTCAGGAGGCCAATTCCCCGGCCGCGATCAATCTGAGTAGCAATCCGGCCGATGCCTTTGGAGAAGTTGAAGCCAATTTACCGAATCAATATGTGATGCTTCCGGGCGGTGGGGTTCGTATTGTTTCTAAAAAGCAGTCGTTTAGTACGATCGGCGGCAATGCCAATCGACAATGCGCCGACTCGTCGGTGAGCTTTTGTTCCTTTCCGTGGACGTCGGCACAATTCAGCGGTAAAGGCGGCTTGCAAAGTGGATATGGTTATTATGAATGGGCGACAAAGCTTCCGGAAGTTCCCGCCGGTGGTCTCGGTACTTGGCCTGCGACTTGGCTCTTGGGTGGGGACACAGCACCTCAGTATGAAGAGATTGATTTCATGGAGCGCTTCTCGACGGATCCAGATCATATCGATTTCCATTTGCATTATGGGAGTGGCACAGGAGACTTCAATAATTCAAACTCCATTCATTTCTGTGATACCGCCGATACGACCGGTCATCACTGGACGGATCTGCACACCTTTGCGGTTGATTGGGAGCCCACTTCGATTACAGGTTATATCGATGGTGTTCAGTGTGGAGTTGTTCGTCAGGGCGATGCGCCGAACGAGTACGGCAGCACCCCTGCGATTATTCCAAGCGGTTTAATGTTTCCGATTTTCAACACCGCGATTTCCCCGAATGCCAACGCCGCGACAGCAGCAAACCCGGTTTACTTTGATGTCTTTCATTACTTGTTTTATTCGAGCAATGCAAATCCGACAGCGACACCAGTCGCACATTTGACGGGTTTGACGGTTGATAGGGCCGTCTACAATCCTGGCGACACAGTGTCAGTGCGCTACACGATTGCGGCGGGCGACGCAGCCCTAACTGGTGTCTCACTCAGTGGCGTTGCAGTGATGGACTTTTTAGGCGATAGTTCAAGCTTTCAACAAGGCAGTACGATAAATGGAGTATTTGGCGACTGGATGTACTTTCCATTGTCGAATACAATTAACGCAAATTCCTCATACACAGGAACTTTCACTTACGCGATTGCAAGCACAATGACCCCGGGATTGTATACAGTGTATGTCGGCACCCTCAACGCCAATGGCGTGGCTTATCCTGGCAATTATATTCGTTTTGCTGTCGGAATCGGCACTATACCCCCAGCGCCGTAATACAAGGGCCTCGGTCCTCGAAAAGTTAAGAAAAAGTGAGTCCGCACCGCCGAGTCAATGTGACTGCAGAAGGACATAAGCGAATTTGAAAGTCGACGGTGTCATTACAGTGTGCGGTCGAGATCAAAGAATAACCCCTCAGGCTTCAGGCCGGCTTACCGATACGACGTCCACGCAGGAATTCCAGGGCCACCGGTACCAACGAAATCACCACGATCGCCGAGATCACCAATTCGAAATTGCGCTTGATCACCGCTATACCGCCAAAGAAGAAGCCGAGATTCAAAAACGTCACAATCCAAAGCGTCGCACCCATAAAACTAAACATGGCAAAACGCTGGCGCGAAATACCGCTCACGCCGGCGACGAACGGCGCATAGGTGCGAACGATAGGAAAAAAGCGCGCGAGCATAATAGTCTTGCCACCGTGACGCGTGTAGAATTCTTTGGTGCGCTGCAAGTGCTTGGCATTGAGCCAGCGCAAATGTTTGCCACCGAATAAGCGCGGCGCCGCCCATCTCCCCACCGAATAGTTGACGAAATCGCCACACAAGACAGCCACCACCAAAACCACGCACATGGTGGGTAAATTCAGGTCTGGAAGCCCCGTGGCCAACACTGCGCCGGTGGCAAAGAGCAATGAATCGCCAGGCAAGAATGGGGTAACCACCAGACCGGTTTCGGCAAACAGCACCACCGCCAATATAATATATAGACCTGCACCATAGTTAGTGGCCCAAATCTGGAGGTGCTCGGGAAGGTGTCGCAAAATTTCTAATATTTCCATAGTTCTAAAAAGCTAACGTGCAGCCTTCTCCAGGGCAAACGAAAATGCCGATTTTCGGCGCCGACATTGAACGATTTTCAGGTGCAACTCAGCGGCGACCCTTTGCATGCGCCAATAGGCTTGGCATGGCGCTTGTAGAATTCTCGAGCAGGAAACCTTAAGCAAGGATTGCTCAATATGCGTTCCACAGGATATGTTTTTATCTCTTTAGTACTTCACGCCTTGTGCGTGTTCGCGCTGACCCTGACGCCGATGAACACGCTCACACCCGAGAAAGCCGACACTAGCATCGAGGTCAAAATGGGTGAACCCGCGGAAACCCCGGGGACCGCACAGAGCGACGCGCTTCCGGCGTCAATGCCTGCACCCGCAGCGGTGGTTGAGAAAGCTCCCGCCCCTGCGCCTGCCAAAACGATCGCCAAGGTGCAACCACAACCTGTGCCGATCGCTAAGGAAGAGCCGAAGCCTGCGCCAAAGCCAGTGCCAGTGCCAGTAAAAGTTGCCGCCGCCAAGCCGGCACGTAAGACCGTCAGAGCTGTCCCCGTTATCGTCGATCAAACAAATTCTATAGATGACCCGAAAGTCGAAGACGCGGCCGTGGTCGCGGAAGAAGCTCCGGCTCCGGCTCCAGCTCCAGTCGTGGAAAAACCCAAAAAAGAAACTCCGAAAGTGGTTCCCGCTGCCGCCGTCGCCAAAGGAACGCCGGTCCCTGCTCCCAAAGAAAAACTGATCCCCGTAAAGGAATCCGCACCAGCCGGAGTCGAAGCCGCTGACGCTGAGACCGAAGCCAAAAGCGAAGACCAACAAAGAACCGCCGACCCCACACCGGTCGTAGCGGGCGCAGCTGGCGGAGAGTTGCCCAAAGGTGGGGCTTCGAAGGAAGTGGCAGTTTCGTATTTGGATCTGCGTCAGATGAACGGCAACAAAACGCCGGTCTATCCCATGCAGGCCCGCTTGGAGAAGCGCCAGGGTCAGTTGGAACTTGTCTATCGTGTAAGCAAAGACGGAAAAGTCAGCGACGTGCAAGTGTCTAAAAGTTCCGGTTACAAAGACTTAGATAGCGAAGCGGTACGCGCCATCTCACAATTTCGCTATGTTCCCGGACAAGAGGGCTGGGCTCGCCATCCCGTGAGCTTTAATTTAAAGGGAGAAATCGTGACGTTGCCCTCACGCTTACGCGGCAAGGGCGCTCAGGCGGACTAAGCATGAGTCCTAGCTGCCGAACAGTTCTTTCTGCGATTTAGTTGTGCCCTTATTGCGATTTTTCGCCTTGCGCACGCGGCCACTTTTGGAAACTTTACGGCGGCGGCGAAATTCGGTTTTCTTGGTCTTCGAAGCCATGCTTCAACTCCTCAATTTATGTAAGAAAGAGGCGCAACCTATCAAAACGGTAAGCGGATGTCAACGCTATGCAGCGCCCCAGAGACCCCGCGCACGTTCTTTTCGAAGGAATAGTCGATCTTTAGACGGGGGCCGTTTAAGCATGCGCCCGCAGTCACATAATTTTGATTGCGCTCATCATCGCGCTTGAAGCCAAGCCGGAATATCGCGAATTCGCCGGATAAGTTTTCTGCACCCAGCATATAAACCAAGCGATGTTGTGGATTATCGACTTCGTTGCGGACTATATCTGCATGCAGACGTGCGACATTGAAAACACTGGCAAAGAAGCCGAAGCCTTGCTGCAGATCCTGGCGCAGGCCATGCGGCACCTCCGAACCCGGCTTAGCCAAATTGTTCAGTACGTAGGCCAAGCCCATGTCCGGCCCGAGAATCAACAGCACACCTAACGAATAGTTCCACTGCACGTACTCGCGGTCGTTCTGCACTTTTGAACTCAAACGATAGCCCGAAACTCCAAACGCAAATTTGCCGCCAACATTGCGCCCGATCGCCATATGCCAAAGTTCGCCATCGGTCGCGCCCGCGGCCCGACCCGTATCGCGGGTGCGGATGTAATTGATTGCGCCCGGAAAGAGTACGTCGGGAGTGTTGTCGCCAACACCCAGACCGTAAGCGTGTCGGTGCTGGCCGAGGTCGGCTTCCCCATCGCGAAAGTAGGCGTCGATTTCATAGTTTTTTTGCAACGGCACCAGCGCCGGATTTAAGAACGCGCCTTCCGAGCCATCAATTCCCGCACGACCAGAACCTGCCATCGACGCCGAGAGCGGGCCCTGAAACAATTCCGCGTGAGCGGACGCTCCCGCCAATAAAATCAGCAGCGTAAGAACTCTCATCCCATTACTTTAAGGAAGCTTAGCGACGAATGCAAACGCTAACAAAATGCGGGCAAATCCCGTTAGCCGACACCGGACAACCAATGGACGAACCCGCTCCAGGATAGTCCACAGGAGCAGTGCCGATTTTACCGTAACAGTAATCACCCCCCGGAGCCTTTGGGATCACCAGATGATTTCTTGCGTCTACCCACCAATCCTCGGCGCGCAGCACGCGGCGAATGGCGATCAGCGCGGCTTGCTCACTGGCCGTCGCGGACTTATCCGCGCCGATAACGTAATTTTGCAGCCGAGGAGTCGGGTATATATCTTCCGGGCGCACGATGAAAAATTGAAAATTGCTATCGCAGTTCCAGGTCGCGGACTGTGGGGCGCGGGTGAGCAGATTGGTCTCAGATATGTTGGCGAGCACACGCTGTTCGCCGGAACCGTAGCCATAGGGTAAAGTGAAACCAATTTTATATCCCGTGCCAAATACCGAATTGGACGTTGTTTGCGAAGCCGAAGGTGGCGTAGCTGCAGGTAAATTGAAGTCGAGCGGACTGCGCAAGAGCGTGTGCATAATGTCCGCGGTTTGGGTGTAGGCCACGGTCAAGTACCCGCTTCCCCCAGCGGCGTCCCGCACAGCTTTTGCCACATTGTCTGGATTTTTGTAAAAGCGCAGACTCGCTTCCATCAGACGCTGATCGCCCGTGCCCGGAAAATAATTGAGTGGCAAACCAAAGCCCGAACTCGCGTCGATAGCTTCTGAAGCAAACGGCCCGGCAATCTGCGCCGAATCCAGCGCCGGAAGAAAACTGTCCAGCGCTTCGCCTGCAAGCACATCGCCCGCGCTATAGGGTCTTTGGAAATCACTGGAACTCCGAATCGATAAACTGAGCAAAGTGTTGCTATTGTACTCGGAAGACGCGAGCGCCACCGCGCGTTCGGTCTGAGTGTAATAAGCCGTGGCGTCGTAAAAATCCTTGGTCATGGACAAACCGCCCGTGGAGTTGTCGTAGGCTCCGGCACGAAAGGTAAAATACGCGCGCGGGTTGGCGCCTGGATCGGTGACATTGGAACAAGACATGTACCCAATGGTGTCAATGGTGGCCTTAAAGGCAAACGGCAGGCTTTGATTATAACTGAGTTCATTGGACGCGGTTTTGTCACCATTTTGAGCGCAGTTTTGATAGACCAAAAGTATTAACACCAGGGCGACAAACGAAACATATTTCACTCGAGTCTGAACACTCATATTAACGCTTCCTCCGAGGCAATCCTGATGTGATACGTATCGGAATATCGCAGCGAAGGATGAGGCCTAAACCGCACTTTCGTAGGGTCCGCCAATAGGTGCTAGATGGCCTTCCAACGTCCCATTTTGAGACGCGCCAACGCTTGCCTTTTTACGTCCGGCTGTGAAATCTTCATAATGCATGAAAATCACCAAAGCCGTTATCCCCGCCGCGGGGTTGGGCACGCGGTTTTTGCCAGCCACAAAAACCATTCCCAAAGAGATGCTTCCAATCGTCGACAAACCGACGATTCTTTATAACGTTGAAGAGATCATTGCCGCGGACATCGGCCAGGTGATTCTAATCGCCGGTCGCGACAAAACTTCGATTGAAGATTTCTTCGACACTTCCTACGAGCTCGAAGATGTCCTTGAAAAAGCCGGCAAACGCGATTTGCTCAATCCCATCCGCGACCTGCGCAAGCGGATTCAAGTGATCAGTATCCGCCAGCAAGAGGCCCTCGGCTTAGGCCACGCCGTGTTGTGCGCGGAGCCGGTGGTAGGCAAGGATCCTTTTGCGGTCTTGCTTGGCGACGAGATCATGGTCACGGTGCCCGGGCACGCCTCCGCCATCGCCCAACTCTGTGCCCTTTACGAAAAGCACACCACCTCGGTGGTGGCGGTGATGGAAGTTCCTCCATCCGATGTCACCAAGTATGGCATCGTGAAGGTGCAAGCGAAGAGTAAAAATCTTTGGCAAGTAGAGAGCGTAGTGGAAAAACCAACTGTGGAGCAAGCCCCGAGCCGCTTGGCTTTGCCAGGTCGTTATATTTTCGACAGCGAAATTTTTTCCTGTCTCAAGGAGATCAAGCCGGGCCGGCTCGGCGAGATCCAGCTTTCGGACGGTATGACCCTCCTCGCGCAACGCAAAGGAATGCTCGCGGCCACCGTAATTGCAGAGCGTTTTGACGCCGGCGATAAGCTTGGTTTTTTAAAAGCCAACGTCGAACTGGCTTTGCGCCACCCAGAAATCGGGCCCGCGTTTGGCCGCTATTTGACCGACCGTTTTGGAGGCACACCATGATTTTGATTTTACTCACACTCGTCACTTCCGCGGCTCATGCTTATATTCCCGAATATTCTTTGATCACTTCGCACGCCGCCGATCAACACGGCAAAGGCACCTATCTGATTGAACAGGAAGTGACCTACCGTAAGAACGCGGATGCCTTCAGCGTGAAAGAAACCTGGCTGGTCGCCAATGAAAATAAAATGCGCCTCACCCTCGAAGGACGTGGCGCTCTCAAGAATATCGTACAAGGCACGATTCTTTTTGATGGCGGGCAAAGGCTCAATCTCGACAGTTCAGGCCGCGGAGTGCGATCTCAGCGCCTCGGCGAAGACTGGCTCGAACCGCTGTTTTTCATGCGCAGTAGCAAATCCTTGCGCGCGCGCTTGGTGGCACTAAAGGTTGCGCCGCCAGAGTCCCTTCACGACCGCGCCACCCTCAGCACTGATGGGCCTAGTTATCAACCGCCCAGCTTTTTGCGCTTGAGTCGAGTCGGCGGAGCTATTGCGTGGGCGATCGGTATGCCTGCGACCTCGACGCTACAGCCCACTCTGTGGCTGGAACAGGATCAATTCGTGTTGCGCAAATTTCGAGGCGCCAATCAAAATGTGCTCAAGGCCGATAACTATGCCAAATTTGAAGACGGCCTGTGGTTTCCGCGCCAACGTTCATACACCTTTGGCTCCTACACCGTCGATGTGGTTACTCTGCAAGTGAGGTCTTTGGGTAAACAAAAACCCGGTGATGCGCGCTTCGAATCCCGCAGCCTGAGCTCCGCGCACGATGCGCTCAAAGAACCCGAAGTCGATGGACTGAAAGAGTTTTACGCGAGATTTCGATGACACCCGGCTCTTACCGAGTCGCGGTCAATGCGCCTCTGCGCGAAGTCTTAACCTACCTGCCTCCAGAATCCGGCGAAGCCCTTGGCCGCGGACAAAGTGTGATGGTGCCACTCGGCCAGCGTAGGGCCCATGGCGTAGTCGTTGGCCACGACGAAAACGTAAGCAACGGTCCCTATCAGCTCAAGGCTATTTACGGCGCATCCGAACAGCGGCCCCCACTTCCTAAGGCTTACATGACTTGGCTCGAGTGGCTCTCGTCCTATTATATCCACCCGCTTGGACAGGTTTTAGACTCGGTGTTCCCGCCTCTTGCACGCAATTCGCGACCTTCAACGGTGGTTAAAGACCATCGGGTTCGTATCCCGCCGCCGCCATTGACCGCGGAACAACAGAGTGTGCTAGGAAGCCTGGCCGAGAATAAGGATTTTCAAGTGCACCTGCTACACGGTGTGACCGGTTCCGGAAAGACCGAAGTCTATCTGCACCTGCTCGAAGACGTGGTGGCCGCCGGCAAACAAGGGCTGGTGTTAGTGCCCGAAATCGCACTTACGCCACAATTGATCGAACGTTTCTCGCGTCGCTTTCCTGGCCAAATCGCCGTGTTGCACTCTCATCTTACCCCGCGTGAAAAAACCAATCAGTGGTGGCAGGCCGTGACCAAGGACAAGAAAATCCTGATTGGGGCGCGCTCAGCGCTATTCTGCCCACTAAATGACCTGGGTTTAATCATTCTAGATGAGGAACATGAACCCAGCTACAAACAAGACGAGAAGCTAAAATATCACGCGCGCGATGCCGCGATCGTGCTGGCGCGCGCTCTGAATATTCCCATCGTGCTGGGTTCGGCAACGCCCTCGCTCGAATCATGGAACAATGTGGTGCAAAGCAAATTCGTGCTGCACACCATGGCTCAACGAGTGAACGCGCGGGCGATGCCAGACATTCAGGTGGTTGACCTGCGCGCGGAAAAGCAAACCCGCCGCGATACTCCTAGCCGCTTGCCGTTTTGGCTATCGCAGCGTCTATATGAAGAGCTGCAAGCGGTCTTTAGTAAAAACGAGCAAGCCGCGCTGTTTTTAAACCGCCGGGGAGTGGCGCAAACCGCGCAATGTAAGGCTTGTGGCTTTGCGCCCGAATGCCCCAATTGCTCGGTCTCACTCACGCTACACGGGCTTTCGCATCTGGTCTGCCACTTCTGCGACTATAGCGAACGTTTGGTCGAAATTTGCACCAATTGCAAGGAAGGTCCGCTGGAACCCTTGGGGTTGGGCACCGAGAAAATTGAAGCCGATATGGCCGCATTGTTTCCGGCCATCCGCATGGCCCGCGCCGACCGCGATGAGGTGCAAAACCGCGCGCAATTGGAAGATCTAATCTCCACCATGGAAAAACGCGAAGTGGATTTGCTCATCGGCACGCAGATGATTGCCAAAGGTCTGGATTTTCCCTATCTAAACTTAGTTGGTTTAGTTTTGGCGGACGTGGGCTTTCATTGGCCGGATTTTCGCGCCAGCGAACGCAGTTTCCAGTTGATGACGCAGGTGAGTGGGCGCTCGGGGCGCCAGTCCCCCGGCCGGGTGATTATTCAGACCTACAATCCCCAGCATGCCAGCATCGAATACACCGTTCGGGGCGACTTCAAGGGCTTTGCCCAGCTTGAACTCGATGAGCGCCAGGTCCTGCACTATCCTCCGTTCTGGCGAATGGCGATGATGCGCATTCAAGGTGTCGATCCCGACAACACCAAACAGGCCGCACAGCTTCTGGCGCGTCGCGCGCAGACTCTCCAGGCCCAAAATCCTAAATATGCGGAGAATCTACAGATCCTCGGTCCAGCCCAAGCGCCCCTTTTCAAGTTGCGCGCAAAATACCGCTACCAGGTGATGATTAAGTGCGACTCCGCTCAACGCCTCAATCATTTTTGCCGGCAAATTCTGACCCCGCTGACGTGGCTCCCGAGTGGGGCTAAGGTCCAGGTCGACATCGACCCTTTTCAAATGCTCTAATATATAAATATGGCCACCCTTAAAACTGAAAAATGCGTGCGCTGCGGAGAACTGTCCGACACCTTCGTCAGTATCGAAGCGGGCATGCGCGTGGCCATGCAAGAGGCCGGCGAAAAAAGCATCCCGGACAAAGTCTGCGCCAATTGCTACGGCGTTCTCACCGGTTCAGTCTCCCAAGGGTTAAAGCTGCGCATGGAGCGCGACCAGCGCGAAAAAAACAAAGTCATGGTGTGGAAGAACCGCGTGCACTTGATCAAAAATGCGCGCGTGATGATGTATAAAAAGGCCTACTCTGAAGCCGCTGTCCAGTACGAGAAATACATCCGCGTACTCGAAATGGTCTACAATTTGGAAAAGGGCAAGCTCGAGCCCGCGGTCTTTAACAATTCCACGCGCTCCAAAGAACTCACGGTGATCGCCTCGGTGTACTGGGATTTGGTGCGGATTTACGACACCAGCCCGCGCTATGGCGATCGCATGCGCGGGGCCGCGCAAAAGCTCGCTAAATTTATCAAATTCAGCCCGATGCTTCCCGACATTATGAAAAAGGCCGAGCAGTTCGAAAAGACCTGCAAAAACCAAGCGGTGATGCGCGATTTTCTACGCGAAAGCAAAGCCGGCCGCGGGCCATGTTTCGTCGCCAGTGCGGCGTTTGCCGCCGACCCCTATGCCCTGGAGCTTAGAATTTTGCGGGCCTGGCGGGATCAGAAGTTGCGGCCGCATTGGTGGGGCCGCCAACTCATCTGGCTTTACTACCGCCAGTCGCCGCCGCTGGCGCGTTGGATCAGCACCAGTCCCCGCAAAATCAAATGCGCTCGTTGGTTCCTCACGAAAACCGCAAATCATTTGCGTAAGAACTTGAACTCAGAGCAAAGAATTGGTGATTTAAAACTATGAGCACAAAAAACACTCTGATTGTTGGCGGCGGCTTGAGCGGACTTTTTCTGGCCCACCGCCTCCACCTCGCTGGCCACCAGGTCACCCTGGTCGAAGCCCGCGATTCCCTCGGCGGCCGTTACGGGCGCCCCAGCGTGGCGCAACCTTACTCGTCTCCGGGTCTCGACTTTATTCCCGCCAGCCAGGAACATCTCGCCTTGCTCGAGTGGCTGCGCAACCAATCACCGATTCCGCTTAGCTTTCCGATATACGAGCATCGCCCGCAAGTCTTCGGCGAGGGCCGGTGGCGGCCGTTTGTTGGCTTTGGCGAAGTGGAATTTCAGTCCGTGGGCGAGCTCTCCGCGCTTTTTTGCCACCCCAGCGGCGTGGACTTGCAGCCCGGCCTCGAGCACCTGACCCGCGCCCTCATCGAACAGTTGCCGTTTGCCGCGCACACTATGTCGGAAGTCACTTCGTTCAAAGTGTTCGACGGACGCGTCAACGAAGCTATAGTCAACGGCGAAAAATCCGTCACCGCAGACACGGTGATTTTTACTCCGCATGTAGTATTGCTGAATAGCCTGTTGCAAGGCGAAAACCTCAGGGCCAAGCACCGTACCCGTCTGGCCAAGATGGTGTCGTGGACGGCGGTGACGTTGGAACTGCAACACGCCTCACCATTGGTGGAGGACTCAGCTTTGCGCTTTTTCACCAGCACCGCCAAAGATTTTGAACCGGTTGTGGGCCGAGTTTTCGGCAACCGCTCGAAGTGGCTTTGCCTGGTGCCTGGCGAACGCGCGCTCGAGCACGAATTCATGGGACAATGCCTTCGCCACATCCGCCGCCAAATCACCCGAGCCTGGCCACAAGCTCTTGATATCGCAGGCCAAAATCCAGCCACCGAAAAAATTTTGGTGCAGGCCAATGCCTATGGGCAGCACTCCTTGCGCACCAAAGACACTTACCGTTTTCCGGAACTTTCGAATCTTTACCTTGCCAACCATGCATTGGCCTCCATTCCCGGTGACCTCGGTTCCTTGGAGACCGTTCAGGCATTGGAAACTGAGCTGTGCGGCACGTTAAATAAGTTGCCCGAGCTCGGAGCTTCGTGCTAACTCAAGAGCCCTAAACGACTCACTTTCTGCGGGTCTTCTGGTGCTTCCGTAATTACGGCGGCTTCTAGGCTTTTCTTGGCGCGCATATGGCGCGGCAGGGCTTGCCACGCAGGAAGGTGGCTTAACCAGGAGGAATAAGATGCCACAGCTCACCATGAAGGACATGCTCGACGCGGGCGTGCACTTCGGACACCAAACCCAACGCTGGAATCCCAAGATGAAGCCGTATGTTTATACGAATCGCGGCGGGATCCACATTATCGACCTGCAAAAGTCGGTGGTCAGCGCCAAGAATGCGGCGGAATTCGTGTACAAAATCGCCGCCGACGGTGGCCGCATGATTTTCGTCGGCACCAAAAAGCAAGCCGTCGAGCCCATTCGCGAGGCCGCGCAAAAGTGCGGGCAATATTTTGTGACCAAGCGCTGGCTGGGTGGAATGTTGACCAATTTCCAAACCATCAAATCGAGTATCGATCGCTTGAAAAAAATCGATCAAATGCGTGAAAAGGGCGAACTCGATTTCTTTTCGAAAAAAGAACGCGCGCGTATGGAAAAGGAATATGTGCGCTTAAACGATTATCTCGACGGAATTCGCGATATGAAGGAAGCCCCGAATTGCATGTTCGTGGTTGACCTCAACAAAGAACATATTGCCGTCGCGGAAGCCACGCGCATGGGCATCAAAGTTGTAGGTATCGCCGACACCAATGTCGATCCGGAGAAGATTGATTTTCCCATTCCCGGCAATGACGACGCCATCCGCTCGATTAAATTATTCGCCAACTTAATCGCCGATTCTTATTTGGAGGGCGCCAAAAAATATCAAGAAAAAGTACGCTCGCTGGGCAACAAAGCGCCCGAGGGCCGAGCTCCTGACGAGCGTGCTCCGCGCAGCCGCAGCGAGGCTCCTGCCACAGTGTCCGCTGGACCAGCCGTGGTCAAGGTCAACAAAGGCCGTAAACTAGTTGCCGCTGGAACCGCTGAGGATGTTGAAATTCTAATGGAGCTTGAAGCCCCCGAAGCTCCTGAGGCCGCCGAAACACCAGACACTGCGACTGAGGCTGCGGTAACGGGTGCTCCTGCGGAAACCGCTTCCACCACGCCTGTGAAAAAGAAATAGAAAGGTGGAAATTATGTCGATCAACGCCACAGACGTAAAAGAGCTACGCGAAAAAACCGGCGCCGGAATGATGGATTGCAAAAAGGCCCTGCAGGAAACTGAGGGCAATTTTGAACGGGCGGTGGACTGGTTGCGCGCCAAGGGCCTCAGTAAAGCCGCCAAAAAAGCGGGTCGCGTGGCTGCCGAAGGCCTGGTCACTTCGTACATTCATGCCGGTGGTCGAATCGGCGTGCTCCTCGAAGTGAATTCCGAAACCGATTTTGTGGCTCGTAACGACGAATTTCAAGCCTTCTGCCGCGACGTCGCCATGCACATCGCCGCTCTTGGCCCACAATTTGTGCAGCAAACGGATATTGATCAAGACACCCGTGACCGCGAAAAATCCGTATTGAAAGCCAAGGCCATCGAAGAAGGCAAAAAGCCCGAGTTTCTCGAAAAGATTTTGGACGGCCAAATCAAGAAATGGGCTTCTGAAATCTGCTTGATGGATCAAAAATTTGTCAAAAATCCAGATAAAACCGTGGCGGAATTGCTGCAAGAGTTGATCGCCAAAATCGGTGAGAATCTAGTGGTTCGCCGCTTTGTGCGTTACGAACTCGGCGAAGGCATCGAAAAGAAAAAGGAAGACTTTGCGACTGAGGTCGCCGCCGCGATGAACCAGTAAATAGCAAAGGACACACGAATTGGCAGCTAAGAGTCGTTATCGTCGCATTCTTTTGAAGTTGAGCGGTGAGGCCCTTGCGGGCGGGCACAGTGCGGGCATCAATCCAGCCTCCATTGGCCAAATCGCCGACGATATTCTTGAGGCCTCAAAACTTGGCGTCGAGATCGGCTTGGTGATTGGTGGCGGCAATTTTGTGCGTGGAGTCGCGCAGGCGGCACAAGGCATGGATCGAGCCAGCTCGGACTATATGGGAATGCTCGCCACGGTCATTAACAGCATGGCCATGCAAGACGCGCTGGAAAAGCGCGATCTGGCCACGCGCGTGCAGAGTGCCATCCAAATGTCGCAAATCGCTGAACCCTATATTCGCCGCCGGGCCATTCGCCATCTCGAAAAGGGCCGCTTAGTGATTTTCGCGGCCGGCACGGGCAATCCTTATTTTACCACGGATACCGCGGCTTCCTTGCGAGCGATGGAAATCAACGCCGAAGTCATTATGAAAGCCACCAACGTCGACGGCATTTATGACAAGGACCCTAAGAAACATGAGGGCGCCAAGTTCTTTTCAGAACTAACCTATATGGACGTTCTGAAGCAGGGTTTACAAGTTATGGATTCCACCGCCATCAGCTTGTGCATGGACAATAAACTCCCTATTATTACCTTTAACTTAAACACTCCGGGCAACATCGCCCGCGTGGTGCGCGGTGAAAAAATCGGGACGATCGTAAAATAGCGAGGTGACAATGGCATCAGTGATCGCGAACTCTTCGAAAGATAAAATGGAAAAGGCGCTGCAGTCGTTGCTCGCCGACCTTAAAAAAGTGCGCACGGGCCGAGCCCAGATTTCCATGCTCGACGCCATCAAGGTCAACTACTATGGCACCCCGACCCCGCTCAACCAGGTGTCGGCGCTGTCCACTCCGGATGCTCGGTCTTTCTTGATTTCACCGTGGGAGACTTCGCTGCTCAAGGAAATTGAATCTTCGATCGTCAAAAGTGACCTGGGCATGAGCCCGATGAACGACGGCAAAGTGATTCGTCTCAAGGTACCCGAGCTAACGGAAGACCGCCGCAAAGACTTGGTGAAAAATATCAAAAAAATCTGTGAAGATGCGCGCGTGGCCGTGCGCATGGTGCGCCGGGATGCCAACGACGATTTGAAAAAGCAACTCAAAGACAAAGCGATTAGTGAAGACGAGAACAAGCGATTTCAGGATGAAGTGCAAAAGCTGACCGATGATTATATTAAAAAAGTGGATCAGCTGGCGACCGACAAAGAAAAAGAACTGATGACCCTTTAGTTGGAGAACAGGTTTTGAAATTGCCGCGACATCTTGCAATTATCATGGATGGCAATGGCCGCTGGGCCAAGGACCGGCGCCACAGCCGCGTCTATGGGCATTTGCGCGGCGCCAAGATCGCCAAAACCGTGATCGAAGACTGTGCCCGGCGCAAAATTCCTTTTCTGACGTTGTTCGCGTTTAGCACTGAAAATTGGTTTCGACCGCTTGAGGAGGTCGCGTTCTTAATGCACTTGTTGCAACGCCAATTGCGGCGTGAAACGCAGACGCTTATGAAAAACGACATTCGCTTTCAATATATTGGGGATCTGGAACGGCTACCGCCAGAAGTGCGCGCGGTCGTGCTCGAAACTGTGGAGACCACGGCGGACAATAAAGGCATGGTTTTGACCTTTGCGCTTTCCTATGGTGGCCGCCAAGAGATCACGGCCATGGCGCGTGAATTGGTACGACAGGTGAAAAACGGACTGTTGGAAGAGGAAGACGTGGATGAGGCATTAGTCTCAGGGCTGCTTGCTTCTTCGTTTTTACCCGATCCCGACTTAATTATCCGCACCAGCGGCGAATCGCGACTTTCCAACTTCTTCTTGTGGCAGTCGGCCTATAGTGAAATTGAATTCGAGGCGAAACCCTGGCCCGACTTTGAAGTCAACGACCTGGAGCGCATCTTAACCGCCTTCTCCCAGCGCGAGCGCCGCTTCGGGCGCACCAGCGAACAAGCTCTACGGCCTTAACGTGGCCGACACTCGCGTGACCTTTATTCAGCGGGTGATTTCAGCACTTCTCGGGGCGGGCGTGGTATTTTCACTCGGATATTTTGGCGGCACGACGGGTTTGGGGGTGGTGTGCACGCTCGCCGTGCTACTTGCGGTGCGGGAGTACTCGCGCATGCTGTGGTTGCATTGGTCCATTCCAGCGGCGAGCACCTATTGCTATTGGCTTATTTGCGCGGTTCTCTTCTACATGTTGTGCAAATTCCCCTCAGCGGCGGCGCTGTCGTTCGCGTTGGCCAGCGTCGGGCACATGGTGTTGTCGCTGTGGCTCGCGCGCGGTCGGGTAGCAAACGATCAGCTGTTGGTTTCCATCGCGCTTGGTTTGTTTGGGCTCATTTATTGTGTTTTGTTTCCTGCCTATGCCTTGCGTTTGTGCTTGTTGGAGGACGGTGGGCAATGGTTCTTTTTTCTGCTCATCGTGGTTTTTTTTGGCGACACCTTTGCTTACTTTGGCGGGCGTTGGTTGGGGCGCTCCAAACTGATGCCCGATGTTTCGCCTAACAAAACATGGGAGGGTGCGCTGGCCGGTCTGCTCGGCTCGGCGGGCGCTGGCACGTTGTTTTTATGTTCGGTGTTTCAAGAGTTAGCGTGGCCGCAGGTGTTGTTGTTTTGTATATTTTGCAGTGTAGTGGCACAAACCGGTGACTTGTTAATGTCTTTGGTCAAACGGGTGGCTCAGGTGAAAGATTCGGGCCACATTATGCCAGGACACGGTGGCATTCTCGATCGGCTGGACGGCATTTTCATTGCGTGCCCTCTGGTTTACGCCTTTGCCTGGTGGATGCGGCCGTTTTAGGCTTTGGGGAGAACTAACTTAGCCATTTTGGGAGGGCTACGGTCGGCAGGGTCCCTCTTGAAGGGCAGCCGACAAGGCTGACGCAAAAGTCCAAGCCAAAATGGCTAAGTTAGTTCTCCACAGAGCCTTAAGGTCAGGTCCAGTGGCACGGGACACAAATTCAGTGGCTCGAAATACGTTTCGAATTTACACTCAAAGTTATGAATATTCTTATTGGTTACATCCAAAATCTATTCTCAATGGTAGGTCCATTTTTTATCTTGCTGGGAATTCTGATTTTCGTACACGAGCTCGGACACTTCTTGGTGGCCAAGTATTTCGGGGTGCGCGTCGAGATTTTTAGCATGGGTTTTGGCAAAAAGATTTTTTCCTATAAACACGGTGATACCAACTATTGCTTGTCAATTATTCCCCTCGGCGGCTACGTCAAAATGTATGGCGATGATCCCAATGCCGACATCCCCGAGGAAAATAAACAGTTTTCATTTTTACATAAACCGCTGTTCCAACGCTTTGCCGTGGTGTTGGCCGGCCCTTTGATGAATTTGTTTTTCGCAGTTTTTATCTTTTGTTTTATTGTGGCATTTGGTGAAGAGGTCGCCGGCCCCGTGCTAGGTGACGTTGCCACCGACAGCACGGCCTACAAGAGTGGCTTGCGGTCCGGTGACAAAATCCTTTCGATCAACGGTGACGCCACCCCGGTATGGATCGAGATCCAAAAGAAGGTTGAAAATTCAGGCGGGAAAGCCCTTACGCTTAAGGTGGAGCGCAAAGGCGAAGCGCAACCGCTCGCGCTCGACGTGCCGGTGGTGTTCGGCGAAAATGACAATATTTTCAGCTCCAATCGTCAGGTCGGGCAAATTCCAGGATTTGTGCAAGAATCGCGTTCCACGTTGGTGGGCGTGAGCGATGCGCAGAGTCCCGCCGGCGCGGCTGGGCTGCAGTCATTGAGTCTCATCGTCTCGGTCAATGGCAAGAAAGTTTCTTACTGGCGCGAGTTGCAAAGCACTTTACAAGAAACGCTTAAGCCCGACGACAAAACCGTCACGGTGCAAGTGCGTGAGGTAGAAAAGCCCGACAAACCTGAAAATTTGCGCTCACTGCGGCTTGCTCTGAAAGACGATTGGCAGCAGCACGCCGATCAATTGGTCGAAGCGCTGGGCCTGGAGTCCGCGGAGCTCTACATATATCAGGTCAAAAAGGATTCACCGGCGGACCGCGCCGGAATGCAGCCCAAAGACAAAGTTTTGCGCATTGGCACTACGCCAATCCACACATGGAATGACGTGCTCGCGAAGGTGAAAGCCTTTGAGCCGGCCAGCGACGGCCTGGACTTTACGGTCCTCAGTAAGGGATCCGAAAAAAACTTTAAGGTGAAGCCGGAAATGACGACGATGATGACAGCAAAGGGTCAGGAAGAGCACCGCTTTACTATCGGTATCGTCTCGGGTTATTCGCCCATCGGCACGGAGCCGGTGTTTTACCGCATCAGCAATCCCGTCGAGGTATTCAGACACGGACTCAACGAAACTATGTATTGGACCGATTTCGTCGTGATGAGCATGCTGCGCCTCATTCAGGGCGAGGTTTCGGCTAAAAATATTGGCGGCGTGATCTCTATTGGGCGAGTGGCTTCGCATTCGTTCGCGGTCGGGCTTTCTACTTTCTTGCGCATGATGGGTTTAATTTCGATCAACCTCTTCCTGCTGAATCTCTTGCCGATTCCCATTCTCGATGGCGGCCACTTAGTGTTTTACACCATCGAAGGTCTACGCGGATCGCCACTCAGCATGCGCAAGATGGAGATTGCGCAACAGGTGGGCTTGATGCTGCTGATGATGTTGATGGCGGTGGCATTTTTTAACGACCTTTCGAATCTTTGGACAAATCGTTGGTGAAAGTTCTGGCCGTTGACACCAGCGGACCCACCGGTTCACTGGCAGTTTCCCATCCCGCGAAACAAATTCAGTGGACTGGAAAAGCGATTCACTCCGAAGTCATCACGCTCAAGCTGCTCGAATTAGGCATGGAGCTCAAACAGCTCACCCATCTGATAGTCAATGTAGGTCCGGGTTCCTTCACCGGGCTGCGCGTGGGCTTTAATCTGGCCCGGACTTTAGCCTATGCCTTAAATTTGCCGGTGGCACCGGTCGGTAGTTTGGAAGTCTTGGCCTCACACTCTCCCGTAAAAACTTTGGTGGCGATTAAGACCGTGCAAAATTTTTTTTATGTGGCCGGCTTTGAGGCCGGAGTGCCTGTGCTGGCGCCGCAGTCCGTGGCTGGGGAGGAATTGCGGGGCCTGAGTCAGGGCTATACTAAAGTCCTGATTGAAGGCCAAACTCCGGGGTTTACCGCGCAAACGCAAGCGCGCGAACTTTTGCCCTTTGCCAACCTGCAGCGATTTTGTGACTGGAAAGACGTCTATCCTCTTTATATTCGTGCGTCAGAAGCCGAAGAGAAGTTGAGACAAGGTTTGCTTAAGCCCTTGTAACAACACTGAGGAATTCGCTTTTGTCGATATCGCAAACTCCGCCCTTTGATTTTTCTTTGCAACGCGGCCGCACCGAGGCAGGCTCCGTGATTATCGCCGTGGGCGGTGGTAAGGGTGGCGTCGGCAAATCGTTTTTGAGTTCCAGCCTAGCGATTTTTCTGTCGCAGCTCGGCCATGAAACCTTGGTGATCGACTTGGATTTGGGCGGCGCTAACTTGCACACCTGTCTGGGGCTGCCATTGCGTCCATGCGGGATCAACGAATTTATCAACGATCCAAAAATCCAGTTCACCGATTTGATCCAAGGCACGCTGTGGCCCAAACTCAAATTGATTAGCGGCTCGAGCGAACTCTATGACAGCGCCAATATCGACGAAACCCAGCGCACGCGCGTGATGGCTTCGATCTTTAGTCACCGTACCGATTACATCGTGCTGGATTTAAGCGCCGGAACTCATCAGTCCACCCTCGATTTTTTTCTGATGGCCGGCCACAAGATTGTGGTGTTCACGCCCGAACCCTCGAGTGTGGAAAATGCCTACCGTTTTTTGAAAGCTAGTTTTTTTCGTAAACTGCGCCGCTATGAACACCAGCTGCGACTCAAAACCCAAATTGATGAATTGATCAGCAATCCGGCGCAGTCGAAAATCAAAAATCCCGCGGATCTGATGCGTATGTTGGTGGAACGCGAGCCCGTGTTGGGTCTAAAACTCAAAAATATTCTTAGCGAAATGCGTTTTGAAATTGTGCTCAACCAAGCACGCACCCGGCAGGAAATCGACATGGGCTACGCACTACAGAGTGTGTGCAATAAATATTTTGGATTCCCGTGCGACTTCTTAGGTGGACTAGAATATGATAATGCAGTATGGCAATCGCTGCGACAAAGGCATCATCTTTTGATGGCGAATCGCCAGACTCACCTGTACGCTCAACTTATGTCAATGGCCCGCAAAATTGCCAAGCCGAAGCAGCATAAAGCTGCTGGATGATGGACCCCAGCAAATGAGTGAGCGTTACGACGGCCAAACCTACTATGAACTTTTAGAGGTCACACCGCAGGCTGGGCCCGGCGAGATTTACAATGCATATCAGCGCGCACGCGCCACTTATTCCGCCACCAGTCCGGCTCTATACAGTATGTTCACTGCCGAAGAAGCGCAGGAGTTGATGGTTTTGATCGAAGAGGCTTATCAAACCCTCTCCCATCAGGCCAAGCGGCGCGACTATGATGTCAAACTCGGCCTAGTGCAAGTGCAACCAAGAGCCGCCGCGGTTGAACGCCCCGGTCAGAGCATGCGGGCCGCGGCCGCTGCTAAAAAGGTAGATGATCCGTGGATAGGTCCGGTCAAAGTTTTACATAAAAGCAAAGAAGAACTGCCTGCGGGCTTTGCGCGCACCAAATTCAGCGTCTATGAAAGCAACCCGAATCTGGAATTGGAGATTCGCGAACTCAGCGAGTGCGATGGTTTATTTTTACAAAAAATCCGCCTCTACAAAGGCGTAACCCTTGATCAAATGAGCGAGGAGATTCGCGTGATCAAATCCACGTTGGTGGCCCTTGAGGCCAACGATTTGGAAGCACTACCGGTAGCCGTGTTCACCCGCGGTTTCGTTATGCAATATGCCCGGGCCCTAGCGGTCGACGAAAAAAAAATCTGCGAGGCCTACATGAAATTTTTTAAAGCCAGAAAAGTTGTTAAATAAAAAATGCTCAATCACGATTTCTAGTGGCCAATCCAATCAGCGCCTGGATGTGGTGTTAAGCGGACTCGACTTTATCGCGTCGCGCTCGCGAGCCGCGCAACTCATCGAAAAAGGTTTAGTTACCATGGGTGGACGAACGCTCAAGGCCTCGTTTCGCGTGACGGAGCACGATGCCATCCACATCGAAATCCCACCCGCGCCGCCGAGTGAACTCATCCCACTTGACCGTCCACTGGACCGCTTATATGAGGACGATGACCTCGTGGTCGTCAACAAACCTGCGGGATTGGTGGTGCATCCGGCTGCGGGTCACGCTCAGGACACACTGGTGAATATTTTGTTACATCACGTCGGCCAACTGGCCATGGGCTTTGCCGAAAATCGGCCGGGCATTGTTCACCGCCTCGACCGAGACACTAGCGGTGTGCTGGTAGTGGCCAAAAATGACCGGGCCCATCACGGGCTCGCCCACCAATTTCGCACCAAGTCTGTGCACCGAATTTATTGGGCCATTGTTTATGGGGTGCCGCGGGCGCTTGAAGGAACTTCGCGCAGTTATTTGGCCCGCCATCCACGCGATCGTAAACGCTTTGCCTCCGCCATCGATGGAGTGGGCAAATTCGCAGTCACCCATTATAAAATTTTACAAAGTCTCTCCTCATTTGCCTGGCTCAACTGCCAATTGGAGACGGGCCGCACCCACCAGATTCGGGTGCATCTTTCGGAACTCGGCAACCCCATCGTGGGCGATTCGGTGTATGGCTCCCGCACCCGTGTTCCCCAGGCGCCGGTGACCTTGCGTCCGCTGCTGGGCGGACTTGCGCGCGTGGCCCTTCACGCCTGCGAACTTGGTTTTGTGCACCCACGCACTCAGAAGAGCATGATGTTTCAAGTGGGCTGGCCGCCGGAACTGCGCGAGCTGGTAACGGCCTTGGGGTTCCAAGATGTTTAAGCCTTTGCATGGCGGCTTAGCCATGACCCACGGCGATAGCTTTTTCTTTTTTGGATCCCGCCAAGTGCCGCGCGAGGATTTGCCGCGCCTTTTTCCAGCCTATCGTTTTGCCTTTTTAAAACAAGTGCACGGCGCCCGGGTTCTTGCGGGCACTCACGAGCACAACAATGAGGCCGATGGGCACTACACGCGCGAACGCGGCCTCGCTTTGGTCGTGCAAAGCGCGGATTGCATGCCCATTTTGATGGCATCCGCGACCACCGTAGTTGCGCTCCATGCCGGCTGGCGCGGACTTGCACAAAATATTGTAGCGGCGGCGCACGCCACTCTTACGGGTTTTCAGCCAGAGTTGGTCGCGCTTGGCCCGCATATCGGAGCGCAAAGTTTTGCCATTAAACAAGATGTAGCGATGGAGCTCACGGCGGCTGCGCCAAGAGACGCGCCTCAGTTTTGGCATGCGCAAAGCGGAGGCGAAATTCTGTTTAATCTGCAAGCCCTCGCCACCGCTCAGGTGCACGCGGTGTTTTCCGACTGCGCGCTCACCGCTCGCAGCGAAGACACCAAAAGGGATGAACAGTTTTACTCCTACCGCCGCGACGGCTCACGGGCCGGACGGCAGTTCAGTTTTGTGGTGCTCAATCCCTAAAAATTTGCTTCAATCGATTGGTGACAAAATCCAAGCGCATTTTATTTAGCGTGGCTGGCCTTGTGGCCGTGGTTCTGGTGGCAACGGCTGTGATCACGCCTCTACGCGCCAAAGTGCAGGCTTATTTTTCCAGCCACGGCGGCAATGAGGTGCTAGCGACTGCCGAAGGCGATTTACTCAATGATGGTTCTATCACGAAAGTGATCAAGTACCGCAGTGATGTGGGTATCTTCGTGGAAATCCTGAGACTAGAATCGAATGGCCAGACTACCCTTATCGACCGGGTTCTGTTGCCCGACAAACGCGATGGCTTATTCAACTACCAGGGACATGTCACCCGCTTGGCCATCGCCGATTTTGAAAATAGCGGCCGTCAGGCGCTTTTGGTGCCGACATTCGACAATCAATTGGTTCCCCATCTCAACGTTTTCCGCTACAATCCCACGCTGAAGCATTTCGAGCCATACGAGCATTAATTACAGAGTGCTCACGCTAGAGATGACGATTTTTGCGCACTGTGTTATATTTTGCGGGTCTATAACCGGAGTTGGCTTTAAAAAAGTCTAATCAATTGAGGGTGTTTGCGATGCAAGGTTCACGACTGATTTTGTTCGCTTTTTTGACTTTGCTTCTAGCCGCGTGCAGCTCAGGGGGATTTTCTCCGCCGCCGGGGAACCGCTGTACAGCAGGCGCAAATCCAGTGAACATGAACTTGCCAGCCGACAAACGTTTGAGCCTCAAGCAAAAGGACAATGCCGCCGCCGCCGCCGCAAAAAAGCCCGCCATGCTTCCCGGGACCTATACCTACTCCAGCAGCGATATGCTTTATCGCCAATCTAGGGATAGCAATGTCGAGGGTTTCTTGATTTGGGCACACGATGCGCCCTCGAGTGATGGCAAAGTTTCGAAGACATCGGTGGCATGTCTGCGCAACGCAACTCCGCAAATGTCAGGTTATAAGGGCGAAGGCGTCGCGGTAACCGACATCATTGTTTCTAGCGACTTCACTATGAAGGCAACCTCGCGCCACATGGCTATCAATGTGTATGGGAAGAATGGTGACTCGGTGATCGAAATACCGTTACCGGACATTGTCGATCAGAAGTTGGATTCTCCAGACCTCGCTTATGGCAAGGCTCTCGACTCATATATGCTGTGGAATGGAACTACCTACCAGATCAATTCCAATTATTTGGCCGCTAACGGCGCTGAGTTCTTGCTGACTGTGCATCTACTCTACAAGCCGTTTGGAGTGACGAATCCTGAGCCCCCAAAGTAGCTGACGGGCTCTCACAAATCATTGCGGTGGAACATCCGTAGAGTGGAATAAAGCTCAAAGCTCTGGATTTTCCCTACCAATTACCTTTTGCGTTTCTTTAAATCCCGCCAGCTCTTCCCCGTCCGACTTGAAGGATTTAACTGAAACTTCTTCACCGCCCGCGAATGGTCTTCGTACGTCGCTGTGAAGGCATGGGTTCCGTCGTTATGGCTCACAAAATAAAGATACGATGAAATCGCGGGATGGAGCACGGCCGTGAGCGACTCACGTCCCGGATTGGAAATGGGGCCGGCCGGAAGCCTGGGCACGGTGTAAGTGTTGTAAGCCGTGGGCGCAATAATATCAGCATGGGTGATGTTGGCTTTGTATGCGCCGGTGTTGACCCAGATGCCGTAGAGAATTGTCGGATCGCTTTGTAACTTCATGCCCTTTTGCAAGCGATTATAAAACACCGAGGCGATTATCGGCCGCTCTTCAGGCGCACCGGTTTCTTTCTCAACCATGCTCGCAAGCGTGACCAATTCGTGGCGCGACAGCGCCGGCAAGCCCGCGGGCGGCGGAGGAATGGCCGCGTAGGCGGCTTTAAAGTTTTGCACCATGTTGCCTATAAACTCCTTTAGTGGAGTAAACTTAGTGACGTTATAGGTTTCAGGAAACAAATAGCCTTCGAGGCTGGAAGACTCGACCCCCACTAGCTCTTGGATCAATTTGCGCTCATGCACCGCTGCCAAAAATTCGTTGGCCTTATAAATGTTATTTGTTTGCAAAACGGCGGCCATTTCATAAATATTGGCGCCTTCTGGAAATGTTATAGAATAGAGAATGCTCTTGCCCGACACCAACACATCAAGAATTTCTTGCGGAGTCATCGCGTGGTTTAAAGCGTACTCGCCGATTTTGACCTTGGCCGCCTGGTGGGTGAGACGCGCGAGCAAGCGCAGACCGAGCGCACTGGTCACTAAGTTCTGCGCTTCCAAATGCTGGGCCACGGTGTGAAAAGACATACCATTGGGCACGTCAAAGACCACCTCTTGCGAACCCAGGCCGGTGCCGGTGGATACGAAGCGGAAAGCGTAAAAGCCGGCCAACACCAAAGCGATCGCCACTAGGGCTGCGACAAATTTTGTCACGCTTAGTCCTTCACTTCGAAGTTCAGCCCCGGCGGCATATTGGCGCCGGTAAAGGGACCCGGATCTTCAAGGCTCGCCACCGGCACTGTGCAATACTGAATAGCGAAATGCGCGGAGGCGCGATCATTGCCCGACTTGTTCATACCGCCAAAGGGTAATTTGGAACTAGCGCCATTGGTGGTGCGGTTGAGATTGAGTTGACCCACCTGCGCTTCAATCAAAGCTTTCTCGTAGAGCGCGCGGTTTTTAGTGAACAGGCTCATCACCAAACCGAAACCCGAGGAATTATTAATGGCCAAAGCCTGCTCAAACGAATCCGTTGTGAACATCGCCACGTTTGGGCCAAAAATTTCACTCTTTTGATAAACCGATTTGGGCTCAAAGGCGGGAACGATATTGATCGATGGCGTAACGTAATAGCCCTCGTTTTCGAGACTCAAGGCCTTGCCGCGCATGAGGCTTTCCGCCCCTTCGCGTTTGGCGATCTCTTGGTAACGCACAAACTTTTCCACGGAATCGGCGCTGATCAGGGGGCCCATAAACGCGTTGTCGCGCCAGTGGCCGATCTTTAGTTTCTTGGCGCCGGCGTAGAACTGATCAATAAACTGATCCTTAATGGCGGGGTGGAGTATGATGCGGCTAGTGCACGAGCAGCGCTGACCCGCGGTCATGAATGCGCCGATCAAACTCTCATACACCGCCTTTTTTAAATCGGCGTCGTCCCATACCACGGTGGCGTTCTTGCCGCCCATTTCCAACACCAGAATTTTCCAAAAGTGCGTGAGCGTGTCTTGCTTTATTTTCAGCCCGACCTCGTAGGAACCGGTGAACAGCACCCCGTCGACCGACTCGTGCATGACCAAACGCTTACCGACTTCGATTCGGCCTTGCACCAAATTGAATACTCCGAGCGGAAAGTCGGCGGAGGCATAGGCTTCAGCCATCCACTGCCCGACCCCGGGAGCTTTGTCGGAAGGTTTAAACACCACGGTGTTGCCCGCGATCAAAGCAGGAATAATATGGCCATTGGGCAAATGCGCGGGAAAATTGAAGGGGCCGACCACCGCCATCACTCCCCGCGGCTTGAAACGAATGTAGCCATTGACTCCAGGCAGAGCATCTTTGACTTCTTCCTCGGCCACCAGCTTGAGGGAGTGAGCGAGGGTAATGTCGATCTTGCTGGCCATGGCGGCGGCTTCGGTTTTCGATTCCCACAGTGGCTTACCGGTTTCGCGGGCGATGATCTCAGCGAGTTCGGGGGCTTTGGTGATAAAGACTTCTTTTAAGCGCTGCAAATATTGTTTGCGTTTTTCAAGCCCCAAGTGTGCCCAAGGAAGGTATGCCGCGCGCGCCGCCTCCACCGCTTTTTCCACATGTTCATATTTGGCGCCAGCGCGTACCACCACGTCCTTGAGATCAGCGGGTGATTGCACGGTCCATTCATCGTCGCCGTTTTCGCTCAGCAACCAGTGATTGTTAATAAAATCGCCACGGAATCTTAAAGTCTTCATCAGGTACTCCTCCCTAGAGTGGGGAAAGAAAGATCTCTTCGCCTTCGCTCATATTCATTAGGACCCAGGTTTTTTCAGGCAGGACGATCTCGTGGCCCTCGATGCGATACGAACTCGCGGAACCTACATAGGACCCGTCACGCGAGAGTCCGAACAGGCCCGAGTGTTCAAACTGACCACTTTTTAGTTTTTTAAGTTTATAGGACCGCAAATTTTTGATCAGAGTGCACTCTTGAGTCTTACAACCCAAATGCGGACCGCCGTCGAAGGGGTCGACCTCATCTTTGTATTTAAAGCCGATACGGTTGAGCAGATGCAGCGCCGCCTGGGTCTCTTCCGCCACGCGTCCCAAGACCAATCGGGCTTTCGAATCGAGCAGCGCCAGGTAAATATCTTCCTCGGGAAACAAACTTTGAATGAAGCCATTGTTTTGACTGCTGATCTGATCGGCCTCGGTGTACGGCATGCCGGTAAAGCGACGGCCAAGCGCCTCCCAAAATTCGCTGCGGCCCTCTTCACTCAAAGGCGGCGCCATTTCCGAATGGAGTTCCTCGGCAAAGCGCTTGGGCTCCATGCCGATGTAAATAAAGCGGCTGAGGCTGATCATGCGCCCGACTTTTTCTGGCCGACGGCGGTAAGCGCGGTCCACCACCAAACCGCCAACTTCGGTGGGTCCATCGATGTTGGTGTTCAGGCGCAGAATCTGATGGATAAAGCCGACGCCGAGCTCGCGGCTAAAACGCTCTTTTTTTAAAACCTTAAAACTAAAATTGGGCGAAGTGGGGGTGCCGTTCTTGGCCAAGATCATTGAACTGCCGGCCACCATTTGGCCTTCGCTGTCTTCCACCACGAATATGTATTCGGCCTCGTTCTTGCCTAATTCACCGGCAAACGACGCCATACTGCGCTCGACCTTGGTTTCGATAATCCGCTTTTCCGCGGGTAAATTGAGCAGCGTGAATTGGCGCGCCAATTCGTAGAGTTGTTGGAGGTCATCACGCGAAGCCGCGCGCACTAGAAAGCTCACACACAGAACCTTTCAATCAATCGTTTATAAAACTCCGTGGCCGTCTGCAGATCGCTGACTTTAACACTTTCATTGGGCGCGTGGGAATTTCCGACACTTTGCCCCGGACCCCACACCAGGCACTCCATGCCCAAGCGACTGAGAACACTCGCCTCGGTAGGCTCTGAGGTCTTATGCAATTCGGCGCCTAAACCCATATTGACTAGAATTCCGCGCGCCGTCTGCACAAACTCGCTGTTTGCGTCTGAGGTAAAGCCTTTTCGATAGTCTTTGACGCGAAATGTTGCTCCCACAGCCTGCACCGCATGCTCCAATTTTTTCATCCACCCTTCGTAAACGGCGTCAGTTACGGTCGGTGGCATGCGGCAACTGCCGGTGATTCGGACCTCGCTCGCTGAGGTGCGCACCATGCCTAAATTGACCGTCGGATAAGGCGGGTCAAAGCCTTCTTCGCGAAACTCTTGCAGCTCACGCTCCAAAACTTTCATACTTTCATAAATGCGTGAAATCTTAGGCAAGATTGGGTCTTGAAAGCCCGCGACGGTATCGATTTCTAAGACCGCGCTCATCGGCATTGAGCCATGGCCAATACCACCGTCGAGATCCATCAGCGCGATGCCGTCCGGAAGCTGAGCCAAGTAAGCAAACATCTTCATAATGGCGTTTTCATTGCCGACACCTTCCGCACTGGCCTTGCCGGAAAAAAGACGACTCTGAGTCGAACTGGATTCGAGCAAGTCATGATCGCGGCGATACGCCATCTCCTGCTCGGAAAACGGGACAGCGATCTCCACCACGGCAAGACCTTTACCCGCCACCACCAATTTCATTTCGGTGGGTTCGCCGACCACCGCGCGCCTTGCATTTATCTTTTTACGCCGAATCAACTTGATCGCGCCGCTCATTCCGCTTTGCGCACCAAAAGTTCCGACCAACACAAAGGGCGTGCGCAGAGGTTTTCCGACAAACGCACGCATGGCTTCGAGCTTGCACAGAAAATCCAGTTTCACGTCAGCCGTGCCTAATCCGTACATCAGATCGTTATAAATACTAGCGTTGAATGGATTGCTTTGGGTCATGGTCCAGTGCGTGAAATGCCCGGCCTCGACCGTATCCAAGTGGGTTTGAAATAGAATTTCATCGGCGGGCATTGCCGCCTGGGGACGCGCGATCACATTGCATTGGCTAACGCCTTCGAGGGACTCCGGCTGGTAGTCGACGCTTAAGCCCGCTTCTTCGCACAGCTTGCCCGCATATTCCGCCACAGCCATATTGCCGTGGCTAGGGGTGCTCTCCAGCCCCACGAAATGCCGGCACGCGGACAAGAAATGATTCAACTCAACTCCCGAATGGATTTCTCGATGATATCTTTGGCGACGTCGATATCCGCCGTGGTTAAGACCGCCGGCAGTAAAAAACGGATCCGATAGGGTTCGCTGCCGCAGCCAAAGCAAATCAGGCCATTTTTGAATAATGTCTTGAGCAGCGCCAATTGTTTTTCTTTGCTGCCGTCGAGCGGAGTTACGGCGACCATCAATCCGAGGCCCCCGGCTTCGACCAGCTGGTCTTTGCATGTGGTTTCGTTCAGTTGATTGAGCATTTTTACAAAGCCGTGATGGATCTGCATCACTTTGCCATGGGGACCGAGGTAACCGTCCTCATCCATCATCGTTAAAATTTCATGACCCGCGCAGAGTGCCGGGGTGGAGCCGGAGAATGTTCCACCCAGCAAGCCGGCATCGGGTTTAAAGTCTTCGGTGTAAAAAGTCGCGCCGACTTGCGCGGTCTTGGCGATGGTGCAAACGTCGATGTATTGCCCGATTCCTAAAGTTTCATAGGCAAAAAAGTTGCCGGTGCGAGTGAAGGTTTGAATTTCGTCGGCCCACACCGGAATGGCCTGCTCCTTACAAAACTCGAGCAGGGGCACAAAAAACTCACGCGGGGCCGCGCGGTAGCCGCCTTCGCCAAGCATGGGTTCAAACACGAAACAACAAATTTTATCCTGATATTTCTCCACGTGCTCTTTGAACACCGCTAGGGTTTTGTCCATCGGTACCTGCGAGCTATAAAAGGGCAAACGCAAAACTTCGTTGTAGTCGGGCATGCCCACCTTGAAAGTCGGATTGTCGGTGATTTCCGCCATCATGGTGGAGCGCCCGGCAAAGGCATTTTTGAAGGTCACGATCATGCGTGCGCCACGCTTTTTTTGGCGCGAGATCTTAAGTGCGTTTTCATTGGCGATGGTGCCACAAGTGGCGAGCCACACGTATTGCAAACGGCTGTTGCGGCGCACGAGGCTGGCTAGTTTTTCACTGAATTGGCGATACTCCACATTCGGCTGCAAATTCCCCTGCTGCAAAATATCGAACGTGGCGCCTTTCAAAGTGGCGCGAATCACCCGCGGGTGCGCGTGGCCGAACAAATGAATTCCGATCCCATTAATCAAATCCAGTTTAACGCTGCCATCTTCCAATTCCACATACGGACCGCGCCCGGCCCCGGAGCCCACATAGTTGTAAAATAACGGACGGCCACGCAACCCCCCGATCGCTTTGACATCGTCGCTGGACTGTGGCTCGTGCCCCGGATCCGCTGGCCGAACACCGCTAATCTTGCTGCTCACGGCAAGGACCTGTTCAACTAAATTGTCTAGCTGCGAATTGATTTCTTTGGAATTGCGCAATTGCTGGCCGAGTGTTGGTGTCATAGAGGTTCCTTTCAGGATTTTCAGTTTACTCTTGAACGCCGAGTCCGTAAACTTTTTCACATGTTGCGTGCAGTGATCGTGACCATCTTTATTTACGGCGCCTTAGTCGCAGCCTCAAGTGAGAGTGACGTCACCTTACAAAAAGGTCTTGCCGCTTATCAAAAGCAACAATATACCGAAGCGCGCGATGCGTTCCAAAAGCTGCTGGACCAAAATAGCGCGAATCCGAGTCTGCTCAATAACCTAGCGCTCGCAGTCTATCAGCTCGATCAAAAACCTTTTGCACTAGCTCTTTGGCGCAAAGCGCTATATCTCGATCCACGCTTTCGTCCGGCGCGTGCGGGACGCGATCTGCTGGAGAGCAAAATGCAAATGCGGCCGCTCGAGCGCGACGGTCTGACTCTGTGGGTGCAGCGCAATTTGGAGACTCTGTCGTTTGCGGAATTGCTGTGCCTAAACGCGCTCTTGCTGGGTCTGGGCGGTACACTTTGGATTCGTTATTTAAGTCGCCGTCGCCTGGCCCTAGAGAGTGAAACGGCACTTCCTCCTTTCCCAACTTTAGCGGCAGTGGCGCTAGCACTGTTCCTGGCGTCAAGTCTGCTAGGTATTCTTAAGGGAAAAGAAAGTCTTACTCCGCGCGCCACCATTATTGGCGCCAAAGTCAGCGGCCGAAGCTTGCCGGCGGACGATGGCGTAAGCCTCTTTGATCTCAGTGGGGGCAATGAAGTTTTTGTGCATCGGCAACAAGATCACTGGGTGCAGGTGCAGAATGCCGAAGGTGACACCGGCTGGGTCAAAGCGTCAGAAATCTTTTTAACGACGGGCCAATGAGATGACAAATATCGTCTGGGACAATTTTTTTCGCCAATCCGACCAGGATCAAGAGGTTCTTGATGCTCTGCGTCAAACTATAGTCTTTAGCACTCTCGCCAAAAAGGAGCTGCGCTTTGTCAAAGATACAGTTCACGTGCGCACCTTTAAGGCCGGGGAAAGCATCTTTCGCCAAGGCGAGGTGGGTGTGGGCATGTATGTCTTGCTTCATGGCGCCCTGGATATTTTTGTCGATTCGTTTAGTTCCGATTCACTCCCCGTGCGCAGCCAATTGGTCACGCGCTTACGCGGCGGCGATTTTCTGGGCGAGCTATCGTTGGTGGAGCCTAACTCGCGCCGTACCGCCACGGCCATTGCCGCGGAAGAGTCGAGCTTAATCGGTTTTTTTAAACCAGACTTGTTTGAGATCCTCGATCGCCAGCCCGCCACTGGCGTCAAAATTCTGTTGCGCTTAGGCGAAGTACTGGGCCGCCGGCTTAAGGAAACCACACTCAAAGTCACCGAACTCAAAGAGGACCTCCGCCGGGTCAGCGAAAAACTATGAGTATGGTGATTTCGCAATCCAGTCTAATGCGCGCCAATCGCTGGAAGCTGATCGGTCTGATGGCGCTTTTACTTTTGGTGTTTGTGGTGGTGGTGGCCGTTGAGAATTTGTTGGTGTCGTCGTTGCTTGCGTTTGTGATTTCTTACACGCTTGGCCCTCTCGTGAATCATTTAGAGCGGCAACGGGTGTCGCGCGGTTTGGCCACCGCGGCGGTGTTTTCGCTGGTGGGAGTCTCGTTGGTTTTTGTCTCCCTAGTGCTGTTTCCGTATTTGGGTTCGACGCTTTCCGGGCTGCAAACCGATATGCCGCGTTTTATTCTCGGGCTCGGGCGTTTTATCTCTGAAGTCGAAGCCAAGATTCACGACATTGCCGGCCCATTGATCAAATTGAATGTGACCGCGAATGTGGAAACGCAACTGACCCAATGGACCAAAGATTTCTTTGACCACGCGCCGAGTTTCGTGAAAACCCTGCTCACCGTTATGCTCCTTGGTCCGTTTTTAGCGTTTTTCATGGTGAAAGACGGGCGGGCGGCAGTGAACCTTATGCTCGGCTTAGTGCCCAATCAGCTGTTTGAAACGGCGCTGAGTTTGGTGCATCAGATTAACTTTCAGATCGGGCAATTCGTGCGCGCCCGTATATTGGAAAGTTTAATCGTCGGCCTGGTCACGACCGGCGGGTTGGTCTTGATTTCATTCCCTTATGCGATTCTTCTCGGTGTGGTGGCGGGGCTGACGAATTTTATTCCGTACCTTGGCCCGATCATGGGCGCGGTTCCTGCGTTTTTGATTGCGCTGGTGAATGGTTACTCCGGTCTTGAGGTGTTGCTGGTCGCGCTGGTCTACATCGTGGCGCAGGCGATTGACGCCGGTGTTTTGATTCCGATGATGGTGGCGCGGATTGTGGATTTGCATCCGGTCACGGTGATTGTGGTGATCATCGCGGGCGCGCAGGTGATGGGTATTTTGGGGATGATTATTTCGATTCCGGTGGCGAGCACTTTGAAGGTCACGGTGACTACGATTTATCGGCATTTGATTGATACGCGCTCTTAAAAAGCAGTCCCGGCGCGCGTCCCACATTGACTTTGCTTCCCCCGGTTCAGTAAACTTCGGGGCACATGATGAGCTGTAAACGCCTCCTTTTAGCCGGCCTCCTTTGCCTTCATTTTCTGCCTGGTTGTTCGTCGACGCCAGACATCGACACCAGTACGCCCGAAGGCGCTTATAAACTTGCCGAGAAATATGAAAAGGATGAGCGCTTTGAAGAAGCCATCACCCAGTACACTCAGCTTAAAAACAAACATCCGTATTCTAAGTTAGCGGCCGAGGCCGAACTGCGAATCGCCGAGATTCATTTTAAACGCGAGGAATTTGTCGAGTCCCAAAGTTCGTATCAAGTGTTTAAGGAGCTCCATCCCACGCATGCGCAGATCGACTATGTCACATTTCGTTTAGGTCTCAGCTTTTTTAATCAGCTGCCGTCGACAATCGACCGCGATCTGTCGGTGGCCGATCGCGCGATTTTGTACTTCGACGAAGTGGTGCAGTCTTTTCCCAAAAGCCAATACGTTGGCGAGGCTAAGGAAAACAAAACCAAGGCCCTAAAGATGTTGGCCGAAAAGGAATGGTACGTCGCGCACTTTTATTTCATCCGCGATCATTACGAGAGTGCCCTGAGCCGCTTTGAGGGATTGCTGGACAAATATCCAAACCTCGGTTTCGATGCCAAGGCGCTCTATGGAGCCTCAGTGAGCGCCTACAAATTGAAAGAACTGGCCAAAGCCAAAACTTATTTTCATAAGTTAGACAGCGAATTCAAAGACAGCTCGGAAGCCGAGAAAGCGAGGCGTGAGATTGGAAGCAATATCTAGTAGCGACGAGCTTCTACTTAGCGCACGCGAGTACTTCCGCGAAAACAAGTATGCCTTTGCCGAACCCTTGCTCAATCAACTCATTCTCAAAAACGCCAAGTCTCCCGAAGTCTTCCATATGCTCGGCACCATTTACTACGATCAAGGCAAGTTTAATAAAGCGATCCGTGCTTTCCGCCGCGCGCTCGAAATCGAGCCCACCTTTACCGATGCCAGCGTGGGTCTTAGCATTATTTTAAACGATATCGGCAAATACGCCGAGGGTCGCAAGGTCTTTGAAGAAGCCCGCGATTTGCTCAACAAGCAGTCCGCCAATGAAGACCCCTACATCAACGAAAAATTCAGCGTGAAGCATGATGAGCTGGGAGAAATGTATTTTCACCACGGCCGCTTCAAAGAGGCCCTCGAGCAGAACTACAAGGCCTTGTCGCTTAGCAATCGCAAGCCTGAACTGACCATGAAAATTGTCGAATGTTTTGTTCGCCTCGAAGATCTCGACAAAGCGATCAAAGAACTGCGCTCGCTAATCAAAGATTTTCCCGGATTCCTGAGTGCGCGCGTGCGCCTGGGTAAAATGCTTTATGACAGCGGCGACGTGCAAGGTGCGATAGAGCAGTGGGAGGCTACCACTCACCGCGATCCGAGCCATGCGGAGGCACAACGCTTGTTGCGCCAGGCGCAGGCGATCACCCATCGGTCCATTGATATATAAAAGGAGTATTTATGCAGATGCGCGAAGGAATGATACCATCAATCAGCCGCAAAGAGATCGACGAAATGGTCGCGGGTTTGGCGCGCGAGATCGAGCGCGACTTCGAGGGCAAAGAGCTGGTGATGATCTGCCCGCTTAAAGGTTCGGTGCTTTTTATGGCCGATCTTTCGCGCAAGATTAAGCTTCCGCAAGTAATAGATTTCGTTTACGTCACGTCGCCTAAGGGTGAGAGTTGTCGGATCGTTAAGGACATTTCAGTGGATATTCAGGGCAAACATGTGCTGATTATCGAGGAGATCATCGACGCCGGCCGCACGCTCAGCTTCTTAAAGGCGCGCATCAATGCCTCGTACCCGGCCACGTTAAAGATTGTGACCTTGCTCGACAAGCCCGCGCTGCGTGAGTTGCCGCTCAATCCGGATTACGTTGGTCGCACCATCGAAGACCGTTTTGTCATCGGCTACGGCATGGACTCCGAAGAGATCGGCCGTAACTATGGCGATATTTATAATTTTACTCAGTAAATGGCTCTTACTTGGGTTGGTGAGCGCATGGGGCGCTCCAAATAAACCCGTCGTATTTAGCTTGGCTAGCCCGATTCATTCCATTCATCCGTTCACGCTCGACAATGGAAATTTTTTGGTCGTCACCGACTTAGTGGTGGAACGACTGGCCCACCTCGACGACGATGGCACCTATCGACCTGTGCTTGCGAGCAGTTGGACGATCTCGAAGGACGGAAAGGTTTTTACCTTTAAATTGCGGCCAGACGTGCAGTTTTCCGACGGCCATCGACTGATTGCGGAGGATGTGGTGTATTCCTTCAAGATGCTCTTTGATCCGGCTCTAAAGGGTGCCGCATGGCAGAACATTTTTGTCGGGGTGCAAAAGGTCGAGGCCGGCGCTCCCGGCGAAGTGCGCTTCACTTGTGACCATGTCGATTTTGAATTGTGGAAAATGGTGGCGACCCAGCTGCGCATTTATCCTTCGGGTTATTTTTTGCGCGCCCGTGCGGACTGGGACAAAACCATTCTTGGAACTGGCCCCTACGTGCTTTCACGCTTTGTGCCGGGCAAACAAATCCTGCTCAAACAAAATCCCAAATGGTGGGGCCGCGGTGATCCTCAGCTTGCAAAAACCCATACCTTCCCGGAAGTTTTGTTCCGTGTGCAACCGGATGCCTGGACTGCGGCGGCAATGGTCGGCAAAGGCGAAATGGATGTCGCGGAATTGAAATCCCCGGTGGACGTCGACTTGGTAAAAGAGATGGTGGCGTCAAGCCATGGGAAAACCTTCTACCATCACAGCCACGCCCGCAATTTCGCGCATACATTGGGCATCGAAATGAATTTGAAAAACCCGGTTCTCGCCAACATCCATGTGCGTGAGGCACTTAATCTTTTGCTCAATCGCGAGGCACTTGCCACCAAGGTTTTCCATGGACACTTGGTTCCTTCCCAGTCGTACTTTGGGCGCTCGTCACCCTTTTTTAAGCCAGGCCATGGCTACGTTTATGAACCGAAGCGGGCCGCGAAACTTCTTAAGGAGGAGGGCTGGAAACAAGCGGCCGATCAACCAGTTTTGGTGAATAAGGACGGTCAGACTTTGAAACTGCAAATCCTCTATGAGGACGCCAACCTTGAGCCATTTTTAGGTTTGCTCAAAGAAGATGCCGCCAATATCGGCGTGGTTTTCAACCTGCAAAAAACCGAACCGTCTAACACCTGGAAAGTGCTTAATGAAAAGAAATTCGAGCTTTTCGCCAGCATCGCCTCCGATTGGTCGAGCGTAATTCCCAGCGTGCTCCAATCTGGCGCGGCCTTTAATTATGTGGGGTTAGCCGATAAGCAGGTGGACAAATGGCTTGCAGAGCTTCCCTCTGCTTTTGATCCCAAGCAACGATTGCTACTGGAAATGAAAATCGCCGCCCGCATCGATCAACTGACGATTAAGATTGTGGGATTTGAATCCACCGACGGCGTCTACTTGCTAAACCAGCGTATCGAAGTGCCGAAAGGCAGCGAAGACCGCATTCCCTTTTATTGGCGACTCAAAAATAATTGATCAGTTCGAGCGAGGTGCGGGCGCTATCATTGGCGTTGCGGCCAATCCAAGGATAAGTGTAGTCGATCGAGGCCACCCATTTGTTCAGCACGCTGTTGCGCGAAGACTCAGGGTTGAGACGAAACAGAAATCCAACGCGCGTTTGGTGCAGCCGCTGATCGGTGCCGTCGGCAAGACGGGCGCGGTCGGCGGCCGTCAGGGTTTCTCCGCTGTAGCGGTCCTTGGCTCTCATTAAATATGAATACTCCAGCGCCAGCTTAACACGTCGGCTTAGCTTGGTTTCGGTGTCGGCCGCCGCCCACCACCAGCTTCCAGATTGGCGGTCGACTTTGGGTTCGATGCGGCCGCTGTCGGTGGCGTCGGAACTCGGCACGCGCACTTTCGGACGATCGGGAAGCTGATAGACATATCCACCGCGAACGCCACACAGCCAGCCTAAGGTTTGATAATCAAACAGCGTGGCCAGCCCCAGATTGACCGCGCCCTCGCCTTGCGCCGAAGAAATGTAATCGGAGGTGCGCGGACTTTGCGCGGTCGGCAAACGCACCAGCTGCTGCAGCGACCAATTCCAATGGTAGGACTCGCGCAGCAGAACTTGGCTGAGCAGGCTGATATCGCCAAAGTCCCAGCTCTTTCTCTGTTCAGGCACCTGATCGTAGCCCGATGCCGCCAGCTGACTCTCGGCTAGCGCGCGGACTTTATTTTGCAACTCGGTCCGACTAATAGCCGCGGACTTGGCTGTGACCGCAGTCTGGGCGGGAATCGGGGTCATGTCCACTCTCTGACGAACACGAGTCTTACGCAAAGTGAGCGGAATATCGATGCCGAGCATCCAATTGTCCGTGAGCCCGTAAGCCCAGTTGAAACCAAACCCAAGCTCCTCGGTATCCACCTGATAATTGGCGGTCGCTGCAACTCCACCCGGCTCCAGATTATTTTGATTCATATAGGCTTGTACGTTCGCCTTATCAACGCTGTCGGCCTGTAACAGTTGACCCCACGTCACCGCGCGGGTGTAACCGGACCCTAAGGGCTCGGATCGACCATCCATCGAAAAGCGTTTCGATACGTTTTGATAGAAACTCTGTAGCGAGAGTATCTGCTGGCCTGGAACGATGAGTTTAGCGCGCCGCCAGGTGTGGGAGTTGTGAAACATGACGTCGGCAGACAGTGGGAGTGAACCCACCAGAACGAGGCAAAGGCCGACACGACTTAGATGAAAAGCCACTGGAACTCCCAAAACTTGCGAGCTCAGTTTTTAATGCAATGCGATATAAGCGTCAAGCATAACTTGGTAGAAGCGAGAACTTCGCTCCCATAGTGCTTAATTGACCAGCATATTGACGACGAAAAAAATCACCACGGAATAGACAAACATCATCACAAATTGACCAGTAATCACATTACCCCCCCCAAACCCTCAATTCGCATTGCACAGGGCAAGGCGTCAGATGTCAACGATTACGTGTATGATTCTAATATCTTACTGCGGCCCGCCGCTCGGGACAATTGCACCCAGCAGATCATAGTCCATCGACTGTGTGATTTTAACCCGCACGATATCACCGATTTTGGCTTGGCCATCGTTGATGTAAGTGACGCCATCAATGTCAGGAGCCTGTTGGGAGTGACGGCCCATGAGCAACAAATCAGTTTCTTCACTGTAGCCTTCGACCAAAACCTCGAGGGTCTTGCCGATGAACTCGCGATGTTTGGCGCGCGAGATTTCCATTTGCAGCGCCATCAGCGTGTCATGTCGATATTGTTTAGTCGCTTCATCCACCTGGCCCGGAAGCGTACCGGCCTTAGTGTTCTCCTCTTGCGAATACTGAAAACAGCCGACCCGGTCAAAGCGCATCTCTTCCACGAAGCGCAGAAGTTCCTCGAAGTGCGCCTCGGTCTCGCCGGGATAGCCGACGATAAATTGCGTGCGCAGTGTGGCTTCGGGAATGCACGCGCGAATGTCGTGCAAGGTTTGCTCAATCTTTTGCCGGGTCATGCGGCGGTTCATGTTTTTTAACATTTCGTTGTTGATATGTTGCAGGGGCATATCGAAATACTTCACCAGGTTTTTGCGTCTACGAATTAAATCCAAGGTTTTTTCGGAAACTCCATCCGGATAGAGATAGAGTACGCGGATCCATTCCGCTCCGGACTCATCGGCCAGCACTCGCAGCAATTCGTCCGGCGACTCTATTGCCTCGGCATTTTTTTTGCGCAAATCCCAGCCAAAGTCGGTGAAGTCGTGGCTGATCACGATTAGTTCTTTGGCGCCGCCTGCAACCAAGAGCTTGGCCTCGCTGGCGATGCCCTTGAGCGTGCGCGATTGAAGATCGCCGCGGATCAGAGGGATGGCGCAAAATGCACAACGTTTTTTGCAGCCCTCGGAAATTTTCAAATAGGCGCGGTGGCGTGGCTGAGAATTCACCCGCGGCGTGGAGTCTTCTTGCAAGTAAGTGGGCAGGTGAAAAAAGCGTTTTTCTGCGTTACCCGCGCGCGCTTCGCGCAAAATC
>JANXMF010000108.1 GCA_025354795.1 Pseudobdellovibrionaceae bacterium | reverse complement strand
TACCTCGACGAATTTGTTTTCAGATTCAATCGAAGAGACCACCCTATGGCCGCCTTCAGCACACTTCTCGGAATTGCTAGCAGCAGTGAGCCGCTAACTCTGCGGAAACTCATTGAACCTTAGCCAACCGTAGAGGCCTTTTGATTTATTTATTATCTTTGACAGCGGCAATAATGGGGACGGTGGGAGGATACGAAGTTGCAGGATGGGCTTCGGGATCCTCGCCGATACATTCCCGACAGTTGAAGGGCTTTGGGCAATTTTCGATCGCTTGCAGATTATTGCCCGACGATTGACCGGTGGCTCTGTTTGTTAGCTCGCAACGTGACCAACGTCGGATCCGGAGACGGACTATATATTCTCTTCATTAATCGGCGTCGGATAATTCCCATCAAAACAAGCCGCACAGAATTCCTTTTCACTCCCATGCACGGCCTTCATCATGCCTTCCACGGATAAATAAGAAAGCGTGTCGGCATCAATAAATTCGCGGATCTCCTCAATCGAATGTTGCGCGGCAATGAGTTGCGATTTTCTCGGAGTGTCGACCCCATAATAACACGGTCCGGTGGTGGGGGGCGAAGCAATGCGGAAGTGCACCTCTTTCGCACCCGCCGCCCGAATCAAACGAATAATTTTTTGGCTCGTAGTTCCGCGCACTAGCGAATCATCGACCACCACTACCCGCTTGCCGCGAATCACCTCGCTCTGCGGATTGAGTTTGATCTTCACTCCGAAGCTGCGAATACTTTGGCTCGGCTGAATAAACGTGCGGCCGATATAGTGATTGCGAATAATTCCAAGCTCAAACGGCAAGCCGCTCTGGCGGGAATATCCGATCGCCGCAGGTACACCGCTGTCAGGTACCGGCACGACCATGTCGGCGGGCACGGGATTTTCTATTGCTAAAATTTCGCCCATGCGTTTACGCGATTCATAAACACTCAAGCCGAAAACCTGGCTGTCAGGCCGCGCGAAATAAACATGTTCAAACACGCATTTGGCAAGGCGCTGCGGTTTCCCTAGAATGCGCGCGCTATGGGCGCCTTTATTGTCGATTGACACGATCTCACCGGGCTCTACCTCACGCACAAATTTGGCGCCGATCAAATCGAAGGCGCAGGTTTCTGAGGCCACCACCCACGAAAAGCTGCCATCACCGATCGGGCGCTGCCCTAAAACCAGCGGACGAAATCCAAACGGGTCACGAATGGCAATCAATTTATCTTTGGTCAAAATCACCAGCGAATAGGCGCCAACCAACTGGGGCAATGCCTCTTGCAAACATTTGATCATATCGTCGGAACGATTGTGCGCGAGCAAATGCAGCAGGCATTCTGTATCGTTGGTGCCCTGAAAAATCGAGCCCTTCTTCTTAAGCTCGTCGCGCACGGCCTGGGCGTTGACAAAATTCCCGTTATGCCCTATCGCCACCGGACCATTTAATAATTCCGCCGACAGGGGTTGAATATTGTCTTGTAAACTTCCGCCCGTGGTCGAGTAGCGATTGTGGCCGATGGCCGCGGTGCCGACCAGGCGTTGTAAGTCCGATTCGTGAAATACATCGCCGACCAAGCCCATGCCCTTGTGGACAATCTGTGCGCCCTCATGCAGTGAAACAATTCCGGAAGATTCTTGCCCTCGATGCTGTTGGGCATAGAGGCCGAGATAGGTCATGCGGCTGGCTTCGGGGTCGCCCCAGGTTCCAAAGATCGCGCATTCCTCATGCCAAGAGTGCAAAGTGTTTCCTCCATCCTTTACGGTAAGTCGTGTGCAGTGTCGTTAAATCTTGATCCACTGAATCGATTTTCAACGTTCCGCGGGTCACGGTGCCGAGCCTCCAGCAATGTGGCGTTTTCAACTCCAGATCCGGTGAGACCGTGAGGACTATCTCATAAAGTGTTTCCACATTCCAGGCTGCTGGTGAGTTTCCCCACTCGCGCATTTCGACGGTAGCGCCGAGCTCGGGAGTGCACATGCGGTAGAGTGCGTACTGCAATCCAAACTTGCCCACCACTCGCGTTGCTGAACACCGTGTTCGGGTGACGAACTCGCGCACTTCGCCTAACCAAGCCGCGACGGCCGCAGGCTTGAGCTCGCCGCTAAAGGAACCGCCGGCAAAACTAACACCTGGCATGCGCCACAAGAAAATCGCGTCGCCCTCGTTGGCGAAATGGGAGTGCGGAATATTTTCGATACTATCGCGCAAGCCCACCAAGCCAGTGGCGGGTGTGGAAGTGACGCCCACATTTTGAGTCTCGTTGTAAAAACTCACGTTGCCGCTGATCACGGGTGCATCAAGCAGTTTGGAAGCCGCAGCCAGCGCTTCGACCGATGCCACGAATTCGCTCATGATCTCAGGCTTTTCAGGATTGCCAAAATTTAAACAGTCCGTCATGGCCAAGGGCTGAAAACCCTTCGCACAGAGTTCGAGTGCTGGATAAAACGCCGCATCGTAACCGCCGATTTGTGCATCCATTCGCATGACGTGCGGACGACATCCTAGCACCAAGCCAAGCCCGCGGCCACTCGAGGGCAAACGCAAGACCGCGACACTGTCGGAACAATCGCGCACGGTTTTCACGCCCACGCGTTGATCGTATTGTCGATAGATCCACTCACGCGAAGTGCCTTCAATCGAGCCTACGACGTTCTTCAAAGAAGAAGGCGCGGCACCTGCAATCGAATTCCTATGTTTCGGAGTCCAGGCCGAATAGGCCCGCTCATAAACGGGCGCGTGTTCGATCAAAAGATTCGGATCGATTTTGCAAATCACTTCGTCTTTCCACAGCAGTTCGATTTCAGGACCGGGCACCACTTCACCAAGGACTTTGGCGTCAAGACCCCAGCGCGCAAAAACTTCTTCCACGCCAGCAAGATTTTTAGGCGTGCAGATCAAGAGCATGCGCTCCTGGCTTTCGGATAATAAAATTTCCTCAGGACCCACGGACGAATCCCGCAGCGGCACTTTGTCTAAATGCAAACGCAGTCCCACGCCGCCTTTCGCGGCCATTTCGAAACTTGAGCTGGTAAGGCCCGCGGCGCCCATGTCTTGAACCGCCACCACCAAATTTCTGTGCATCACCTCGATGCAGCTTTCGATCAAGAGCTTTTCAAAAAATGGATCGCCGATTTGCACCGTTGGCCGTTTGCTGGCGCTGTTTTCGGCAAAGGATTCGCTTGCCATACTCGCGCCGTGGACGCCGTCGCGGCCGGTTTTGGCGCCGACGTAAACCACTAGGTTTCCCACTCCGCGCGCAGGCGAAGTGACGATTGGTTCGCCTTCGCTAAATAACCCCAAAGCCAAGACGTTGACCAAAATATTGCCGTTGTAGGAAGCGTCGAACTCGGTTTGCCCGGTCACGGTTGGAACACCGACGCAGTTGCCGTAGCCCGCGATGCCGGAAACCACGCCTTCCACCAACGCCTGCATGCGCGGCGCTGAAGGCTCACCGAAACAGAGATAATTGGCGAGCGCGATCGGGCGAGCACCCATGGTGAAAATATCGCGCAAAATTCCGCCGACTCCGGTGGCCGCACCTTGATAGGGCTCGATAAAGCTCGGGTGATTGTGGCTTTCCATTTTAAACGCCACTTTTTCGCCTTGGCCGAGATCGATGACGCCGGCGTTTTCACCCATGGCTTGCAATACCCGCGCGGATTTGAAGGCGAATTTCTTAAGATGGACGCGCGAACTTTTATAGGAGCAATGCTCGCTCCATAATGCCGAAAACAGGGCCCACTCGACACCTTGCGGCTCACGACCGAGCAATTTTTTTATGCGCTCGAACTCCTCCGCGGAGAGCCTATATTGCTTTAACTTATCCTTCATGCGGCCACCATGTTTTTTAAAATCTGGCGGCCATCTTCACCGCCAAGCCAGGTGTGCATCGCACGCTCCGGGTGAGGCATAAGTCCGCATACATTTTTTTCCGCGTTGCAAACGCCGGCAATGTCGCGCAGCGAACCGTTGGGGTTTTCAGTGCTGTAAGTCCACCACACCTGCCCACCATCGGTAATTTTCTTAAGCTCTTCGTCCGCGGCATAGAAGCGGCCCTCGCCGTGCGCGATGGGCAAGCGAATGCGCGCACCCGGTTTCAACCCCGAAGTCCAGCGGGTTTGATTTTCTAGTTTGAGCTCGACCCAGGTGTCGATAAAACGCCGACCGATATTGCGCACCATCACGCCAGGCAATAACCGACTCTCACATAAGATTTGTAAACCGTTGCAAATCCCAAGCACCGGATATCCAAGGCCCGCGGCCTCGCGCAAGGATTTCATCACCGGTGACTTGGCCGCCAAAACTCCGCAGCGCAAATAATCGCCGTAACTGAAACCCCCCGGAACGATAAACGCCGAATAATCGCCGACGGAGAATTGATCCGCGTGCCATAACCATTGGGGTTTGTGGCCGGTAGCTTCAACCGCCTCCCACACGTCGCGGTCGCAATTGGTTCCTAAGAATCTCAAAATACCGACGGGTTTCGCCAACCTATTGTCCTTTCAAAACTTCGAGCTCAAATGTTTCAATGAGCGGATTGTAGAGCACAAATTCAGTGATCTCGCGGGCCAGCGCCAAGGCTTTCGACTCATTTGCCTCCGTAACCTCGAGCTGCACGTATTTTCCGACCCTGCACTGGTGAACAGCGCGGCCGTTGTTTTTGAGCATGGATTCCACCGCGCGCCCCTGGCTGTCGAGAACCTCGCTTTTGGGCAGAATTTTTACGCCGATCTTCATGGCTGACTCCTTTGCAAACGCTCAAGTACTTCTTGATAGGATTCTTGTACGCGCCCTAAATCGCGACGAAAACGATCCTTGTCAAATTTTTCGCCGGTCTTAAGATCCCACAAGCGGCAGGTGTCGGGTGTGACCTCGTCGGCCAACACGATTTTGCCGTCCGCCGCACGACCGAACTCGAGTTTGAAGTCGATCAATTCAAGACCCACACGGGCGAATTCTTTCAACAGGATCTTATTTATTCGCCGGGCCTCATGCTTTAAAATCTCGAGCTCGTCGCGCGACTGCACCGTTTTCATCATTAGCGCCTGGTCATCGCTTACAAACGGATCGGCCAGAGCATCGTCTTTGTAATAAAATTCCACCAACGGTTCGGCCAGCGGAGTGCCCTCTTCAAACCCCAATTTTTTAGCGGTGGAACCTGCCAGCCGATTGCGCGTGACCACTTCTAGCGGAATCACTTTGAGCTTTTGGCAAATCATGGTGTTGGCATTGATTTCGCTTAAAAAATGTGTAGTTACACCTTGTTCTCCAAGCTTTCTATAAAGCAGCGAGGTGATCTGCGCATTGATCGCACCCTTGTCGACAAAGCTCGACTTTTTTCGCGCGTTGAAGGCGGTCAGGGAATCCTTGAATTCCACCCAGATCTCTTGCGGCCGGCCTTCGACCGCGAACATTTTCTTAGCTTTTCCTTCGTAAAGAAGTTCGCCCTTCACTCTTTCCATGTCGCCCTTTCAGCAGAATTCCGTTGATTATTTTTTGCATACGCGGCCGCTGCTTTTGGCCGGAAAATATCACCGCTAAAGTTTTTTTATCCACATATTTAGAAGCTTCGGAATCCGCCAGCAGCCTGTTCTCTAAAGAGTCTTTCGGCTCAAGATCATGACAAACGCGCTGTACGATCTTATACGCCTCCTCGCGGGTCAAACCTTTGTCAATCATCGCTAGCAACACTTGGCTACTGAACAACTGCCCTTGCGAAAGTTCCATATTGCGCAACATTCGCTCTTTATCGACGACTAGGCCTTCGATCAGAGCGGCCATGCGGTAGAGCGCGTAGTCGGCCATAATAAAACTGTCAGGAAAAATCACACGCTCAACGCTTGAGTGGGAAATGTCACGTTCGTGCCAAAGCGCCACGTTTTCCAGCGCCGCACTACAGTTGGCGCGCAGCAAACGCGCGATGCCGGTAAGATTTTCAGCGCTGATGGGATTTTTTTTGTGCGGCATCGCACTGGATCCTTTTTGCCCGGTCGTGAAACTCTCGATGACTTCACTCACCTCGGTGCGCTGCAAGTGCCGCAACTCCACCGCCAAACGTTCGATCGCCGCACCGGTCATCGCCAGCGACCAAATCATTTCGGCATGACGATCGCGGGGAACCACTTGCGTCGCTAAAGTTTCCACGTTCATATCAAGAGCCTTGGCCACTCGCGCCTCCACTTCCGGAGGCTGAGTGGAGAAAGTTCCCACCGCACCGCTAAGTTTGACCACCTTGAGCTGCTCGAGCGCGTGCTCGACTCGCCCATACGTGCGGCGAAATTCCGCCAAGTGACCTGCCATTTTGAAACCAAAGGTGGTGGCTTCGGCATGCATGCCGTGCGTGCGCCCAGCGCACATGGTGCCCTCGTGCTTGGCGACAATGGTTTCGAGCGCGTTGAGCAGCCGCGCGAAGCTTACAAACAAAACCGCGCCCGCGCGCGTGACTTGCAAACTGAGAGCGCTATCGAGCACATCCGACGACGTCATGCCGTAGTGCAGGTAGCGCCCCATGGGCCCGACGTTTTCAGCGACATTGGTGACGAAGGCGATAATATCGTGCTTGGTGGTGCGCTCAATTTCATTAATACGAGCGACACTATACTTCGCTTTGGACTTGAGCTCCTTAAACGCTTTCACGGGGATAATTTCAAGCTCGCTCTGGGCTTCGGCCACCGCAAGTTCGACCTCGAGCAGGCAGCGGAAGCGCATTTCAGGGTCCCAAACGGCGCCCATCTCAGGGCGCGTGTAACGGCTGATCACGACGAGCTCCTTGTTTCTTGGTTTGCTCCACCCGCCACTGCTGTAGGCGTGCGAAACACTTGGCCTCCGCTTCTAATCGCGCCGACCAATCGAGGCGAGGCAGAGTTTCCGGGGCAATCCAGTCCCAGTTTTTCCACGGCGACGGGTTCACTCCGCGCGCGGTCTCGGCAAAAATTTCGGTGTGCGGGCACAGACTCCAGTCGGCGGAATCGATTTTCCAGTCCGCCAGCGGCAAACGTTGGCGCAGCAAGCGTTCCAAATCCACAGCCCAACCGCGACGGGCATCGATTTGATTCACACGCGCGCGCGGGACCTTGAGCCAAAAGCGCCAGCGGGTGGCATCCACCCGGCGCATGATCGAGGCGTTGGCGTAAATCCAAGGAAGGTAAACATCGCCCATCAATAAAATATATTCCGGGATCCCGTCGCTCCACACGCCGGCCTGCATTTGCCCGGTGAAGCTGAGCCACGTCCACTGCGCCGCCGCGCGAGCACCACGACGAAAAATTTTAGCCCCGGCGGCCTCACCCACCATGCGAGTTTCGGCTGACGACAAACACCAAATCCATTGTTCCGCACTGGCGGCCATCGGACTGCCGCCGGTAACTTCGATGTCGGTGAGACGTGAGGACTCGACGCGCACCGCAGTTAAACTTTGACAGGCCACCACATCCACACCGTGACCTTGGATGCCCTCAAAACTAAACAGGTCGGCCTCTTGTTGGGCTGAAAAAATCGCCATTGGTTGCGCTGCGGGAAACGCTGAATCCGCGCTTTCGGTCCAGTTCTCAGAGTAATAAGGCGAACACCAGTGTTTTAAAAAACGGTTCAGCCACAAATGTGAAAATTCGCCGCCGGTGGTCCCGTTCTTCCACGCGCGCAATGCTGGATTTTCGGCGAGGTCCGCATATGGCCCGGTTGGCTCAAGCGGCCCATCGGACAACCAAAAGCTCAAGCCCCGGGAAAGCGGCTGCGCGCGGCCCACCCAATCGACTTGTTCGTGTACATAAGTTTTATTTATCAAAGGGAAGGGGCCGGCACCACGCTGATACTCACCGGGAAAAGCCGCGGTAAAATCAAATACCCGCACTTTAAAGCCCGCGCTGTGCAGTGCCTGCGCCAACGTGCTGCCACGGCCGTATGCACTCACCATGTTCACGCGCCAGGCGCTCACAAGTCGAGTCCTTCCCAAGTCGGATCCGCGAGTGTCCAGCCCGGCTCTATGCCGCCGCCGGCTTCGACCTCGCCCACATCAAACGCGCGAAAGCCCATTTTCACACACACATTCTTAAGCGCGGACACTTTTTCAGGCCGCACTACCCAGACCATGCCGAGTCCACAATTCAAGGTAGTCAGCATTGAATTCCAATTCAAACCCGCGCGCTTTTTAACTTCCAAAAATGGCGCGGGCACCGGCCAAGCGTGAATCCGCGCCTGCGTACCCTTTGGGAGCGCACGCGGTACATTGTCCATACCACCACCGGTGATGTGCGCGATCGCTTCGATTCCACCCTCGAGCATTCCAGCCTGTACCAACTTCATATAGAGCGAAGTCGGCTTTAACAATTCATTCTTCCAGCTGTCGAGATCGGTGGCAAAAACCTGGCGCAATAGCGAGAAGCCGTTGCTATGAAAGCCTGAGCTGGCGATGCCCAAAATCTTCATGCCCGCACGCACGCGCGAAGGGCCGAGCGCCTTGGGCTTATCAACGACTCCAACGGCAAAACCGGCGCAATCAAAATCACGGCCCTCGTAAAGCCCAGGCATCTCCGCGGTTTCGCCGCCGATCAGAGCGCAATCGGAGGCCACACAGGCGTTTTGTACTCCCGCCAAAAAATCT
>JANXMF010000086.1 GCA_025354795.1 Pseudobdellovibrionaceae bacterium | reverse complement strand
CAAGAAATTCAAAAAAATTGTAGATAAAATTATCGATTTATCGATCCAATTATCTAAAGAAAAAATTGAAATCGCTAAAAAATCATTAAATTCAACTGCTTAAACTGGTTTTAAAGCTCAATTGTGAAAGAGATCTATTTTATTTACGAATCAACAATTGGCAATGATTGTAAAAAAGAGACCCCAGTCACTTTCTGAACTTACGCAAATTGATGGGATCGGAAAAGGCAAGGCAGAAAAATACGGTGAAGAAGTCCTGTCGATTTCGAAAATAAATATCGAAACCAAGCCTGTGCCGATTGAGACAAATCCAGATGGAGCATGATCACAAAGAGCTTCAATCAGATTCAAAAAAAGATCTGCCCATTTTTATCAAGTGGATGGATTTTCTTAAATGGCTGCTCGTTACTTTAGACGGTTTTCCGAAAAAGGCCCGATTCAATTTCTCTGATCGGCTTACAAACCTGTCGTTGCAGATTGTTGAGGATTTGGTCGAAGCAAGATACAGCAAAAATAAAAGCATAGTTTTAAAGCGGGCCAATATGAACCTTGAAAAAATTCGCATTTTAATGCGGATATGTTTTGAACTTAGATTTTTATCTGGCAAGTCGTATGAACACGCCTCGTTTCTAATAAATGAAGTCGGCAAAATGCTCGGCGGCTGGATGAAACACCAACAGGATGATCATGAAAAGATACGCTAACCTTTATACAAGGATTATTACTTTTGAAAATTTGCTCCGGGCCGCAAAAAAGTCTATGCGTGGTAAAAAATCCAAGAATTCGGTTATCACCTTTAATTTTAATCTCGAAAAGGGGATAGGGCAAATAAAGGCCATTTCACTTCCCAGCGCCGAGTATCGTCGCGCCAATTTCGGGGCTGGTTGGAGAGCCAAAAGATCGGCTTGCCAAGAGGACTCATCAAAATCGCAAGCTAAGAATGTGCAGGTGTCATCCGCGCGTATGGCATAAGCGCGATTGTTGCAGATCCACGGAGATGGGCTCCAACCGCCAATGAGTTCAGAGGAGAGAATTTTTGATACCTACCACCACATTTGATGGTTGGCTTCTGGCATATTGGTTTTGCCCATTCATTTTCACATACTGGTGAGTATCCGCTTCTGTTGGTTTTGTTGTTCTCCCATCGTTTGGGATAAATGTCTTCTCGGCCACGGAACAAGGCCAAAAACAGATCGGCCTTTTCTTCGTTCGACTCAGGTGCCTTCATCAGTGTCGGTCGACCCAACAACATAACGGACTTTTGTTCGTCTCTTTGTGCTCGAAGATTCTTTAGGTCGCTCAGTAAACTTGCGCGGTCCTTCTCAAGGGCGGTCAGTCGATCTTCAATCGAACGTATTTGATCATCTATGCCCATGATGTCCCGCTTTAACCGACACTTTTAATTTTAAGGCGGAATGGATCTCGACCAACTTATCAATGCTCATGTGCCCAATCTGGCCGGTGAAGATTTTTGATACGCGGTCTTGTGAAAGACCAGGCACCATGGCAGCTAGTTGGCGTTGGCTGATTTTCTTCTTCTGGCAGTGGTACTTAATTGCATGAATCAAGTCAGATTTGACCTTGATCACTTGGTAGTCCACGCCCCATGATTCTGCCAGTTGGGCCAATTCCTTTTCTTGTGTTCGGAGCATTTGTCCGCCTCTCGGATACGACTGTAAATATACCGTCAACGTGGTGTGGTCAAATTCATTTAGTCGATGCGCCAACAAGTTGGATGTGATAAGCGTTACGCTTTAACTGAACGGAATTTTGTGAGTAAATCATCGAGTCAAACAATCAATGAAAAGTACCAAGTATGGGTCGCACATCACATGACCCACATGGACAACTTGCGCCCGATTCTTCAGACCGGAGAACTTCGGTCCTACAACCTCATGCGAGGACAAAACTATCGCAATCTTGCCAATGAAGATGTACAAGCGGGTCGAGCAGCGATAACAGTCCCGGCATCGCAGAAGCCACTGCATGACTACGTTCCTTTATATCTTGGTTTCAAAACTCCAATGGTTGCGATCAATCAAGCGCACAATGAGGACTTGTTGTTTCTGAGATTTTCGTTGGATGTATTGGCAACTCCTGGATCCATCGTATGTGACGGCAATGCCCGGTCCAATGCCTCAAAATTCTATTTGTTTACAGGCCCAGATGTATTCTCAAGCCTCGATGTCACCGCAATTCGATCGGTCAAATATGCCAAGGATCCTGAGCTAAAACGTAAGAAACAGGCCGAAGTTTTGATTCCTAACCGACTGCCGATGGCTCAAATGCTTGATATGATTTGTTATAGCGAAAGTGCCAAAACTCGCGCCTTGGCCATTTTGACCGAATTTGGTATAAAAAAGGCCGTAAAAGTCAATCCGGGCTGGTATTTCGTGAACTCTCCGCGAACCGGTCCAAAAGAAGGATAAAGAGTGGTTACTTTCGTTAAAGGCGACATTTTCAAATCTCCAGCCCAGGTGCTCACCAACACTGTGAACTGTGTTGGTGTCATGGGTAAAGGTGTTGCCCTAGAATTTAAGAACCGCTATCCGCAAATGTTTGGCGACTACAAATCGAAATGTGATCAAGGCAAAGTGAAGCCTGGTCAGCCATATCTTTGGGAAGATGATTCGGTTCAGATTCTTAACTTCCCGACTAAGAGAAATTGGCGAGACAATTCTTTACTGCAAGACATTGAAGACGGACTTAGACATCTTGCTGGCTCTTATGAGCAGATGGGTATTCAATCAATCGCAATGCCAGCACTTGGCTGTGGGCTTGGTGGGTTGAAATGGTCAGAAGTTCAGCCATTGATTGTGAAACATCTTGGGGCCTTGCCGGATCTTGATGTTTATGTTTACGAACCGCAAAATGTTGCTGCGATCAAAGGCGAAGCTGAAGGAAGAAATTCAGAGGCTCAAGTCGGTGACGAAAAAATCTCTGCTCGGCAGCCAGAAGTTTGATCTAAGTATACACTGCTGACCGGAAGATTTCCAATAATTTCATGGCGTAAGACCTGCCTCAGTATTGGAAGTCCACCGGCAACCTGGCGGTGCCCCCATGCCTGCAAGGACTCTATGATTTAGGTCAGTTCTTATTAACCTGAGCAGTTGCCAAACTCGAAGGCCAAGCAAGGCGAGATCATGTCCGAACTTGAAGCCAATCGCAGGGCACTGGAACAAGTCCAAAAGGAAGTGCAAGCCGCCTTTAGGCTCCACGCCGATATGGGTGCTGCGGTCGTCGATGATCTGTTTCGCGAGCAACTTGTAACTCTTAAGGATAAGAAAATTCGTCTGGAAGCCAAAATTCGAGAAATTGAAAGTCGTATCGCAGACGAGATTCAGCCAGCGGGCGCAGCACGCAATGTCATCGAAATGAACTTGGCAGAATTTCGCGAAGCCAAAGGCGGAGCCAGTCGACCCCTTCTCAAGCGGATATTGAAGAAAGTTATCGAAACCATTGTGGTTGAACCTTCGCGGATCGGACTTCGCTATTGGGAATCCAACGTCAAGCGGGATGAGCGTCAGCCCCGAAAAGCAAAAAAGGCCACGGACTCTCTGTCCGTGGCCTCTATTATAAAATTTCCTGTCCAACCCTCTTCAGATCCACGTCCAGTAGCTTTAGCAGTTGGGGATCATAGGGTCGGTTGTTCGTATGTTATCAAAAATGGTCGACCAACCCGAATACGGTAAGAACACCGGCTATCTAGTTGATTTTATTAAAAAGACCTTCTCCGCTAAACTACTCAACTTGGAGGAAATCCGCAACTTATACGTAAATCAGAGTCTTTCGGCTGTCCAAATTGCCCGTCATTTTGGCGTGGCAAAGTCGGTCATCATCGTGCGCCTTCACAGCCTGGGGATCAGAGAAGGCGTAAACTCCGCGCGCTCCACCAACCCGCAAAATTATCGCTGCCGCATTCCACCCTATGGATTTTCTATTAGGGCAGGAAAACTCGTGCCCAACAAAGCCGAGCTCCGTGTGTGCCGGGCGATAGTGGAACTGATAGACCGACAAGGAAAAAGCGCAAATTGGACAGGTCAGGAGCTTGGTCGTCGCGGGTACAAAAACCGTGCTGGCCGAACCACTTGGGATCACAGCACAATTCGAAGCATTTTTAAACGATGGAAAAACAAACTGTAGAAAATAGGAGGATCGGACATGAAGGAATTAATCAGCGCGGTGCTTTTGGTTGTGGGCCTCTTTGCGGGAACTCATTACCTCAAAGAGATCCACAACTCAGTTCGCCAAGCGGCATTGGAAAAGGCAGCTCAAGGACTGCCGTCGCTTGTCGAAATGAACAAAAAGATAACTGGCGAAAAACCGCCAAGGAAATTGAAATGGCGACCCTAAAGAAAGCGAGAGCCAAAGACCAGAAGCCAGCCACATAAGACTCAGGGTCCCGAAGAACGGGGATAAAAGGCAGCACCATTTAATTTTTCAAGGAGATTTTATAGAACCGAATTTTCAAAGAACGGGCAAACAACGGACGGCACTTTACGCGCGCACGAGCACCCTGGACCAGGCAACTGGGCTGGAATCACAAATAAGAGTTTTGCGTCAGTACTGCGAGCATAACAACATTGTTGATGTAGAACTTTTTTCTGACGGCGGGATTAGCGGCACGAAATCCAGCCGCCCTGCTTTGGATCAAATGATGGCGGCAGTGGACCGAGGAGAAATTTCCTCGGTGGTGGTGCATTCATTTTCACGATTTGCCAGAAGCACAACGCATTTACTCAATGCGCTGACTTGCTTTAAGGCGAAGGGAGTTCACTTCGTCAGTATTTCTGAAAAGATCGACACAAACTCCGCAATTGGCGTGGCGATCTTTTCGATCCTTGCGGCAATCGCCCAACTTGAGAGAGATTTGATCGCATCCAGAGTCAAAATCGGTCTCGAAAATGCCAGGGCAAAAGGGAAATTGATCGGAAGAAAAAAACTGCGCGATTCAGATTTGATCCGCAAGCTGCTAAAAAGTGGTCTCACGTATCGCGCCTGCGCCACGATAGCAAAATGTTCTCATGGTTCGATTCACGCCGAACGAGTCGCCATGAAAAAAGAAGAAGCGGCGTTAAAAAATAAGCTTGCGCTCCAAGCAGAAGACGAAAAGAAAATGCAGGAAATGAGCGTTATTTTCCCCGAGATTCAAAAACCAGGAGCACCAACGATCAGCTCCTAAACTCGACAGGCGGAAGTATGAATAGCGGGCTCTCTGCCCGCTATTCTTTGCTCCGATTGGCCAAAAATGCGCAACGAATGTTCAGCAGCCATGAATTTCAATATTTTTTAATCAGGATGGAAGACTCAGCAACACGAAGGCCTGTAAAATTCATTGCAGGCCTAGGCTTGGATTGAAGTGGATTTGGTCCCTGATTTGCTCCGGACAAAAGAGATTTTTTTGAGCGCAATGATTTGCACAGGTAAATCTTTAGTTGTCCCGCTCCGACGAGGAAACCGAGACCCACTCTTTTTGCAAACCGGGGTTTTGGCACTCACCTCATTGTTCCCTGAATATAAAATGCTAGTTTATCACTCTTAGCTTTTGGAGAGCGATTTGTTTTTCCCTTAAACCCTTGTATGTAACATGCAGTTTTATGGTCTTTGCCGCAATGATAGATCGTTGAAAAAACGGCTATTTCCGAAGAATCGGAACGCAAGCCAATTGTTTTCAGAAAATGAATTTGGTCTAAAAATGCAAATTGGTCATTTAAACTTAGTCGGACAGTTTCCCTCCAATTAGAGTTCTTTTCTTTTTCATATATCCCAATAAAAGAGGGGGCCCCCTTATTGAGACCTTGCGTTGAGGGAAGCTGCAGATCAAATTCCAATGTCATTTGCTTTCCATTTGGAATTTTATTGATCCGAATTTCCGTTGTATCAGGCTCATAAGGGAGACCTTTTTCTTGAGCTGTCTTTGCTAATCCCAAGTTGCTGGTGACTATTAGTAAAAAAAGTAAAGTGAGCATCATAGTTTCCCCTAATGGCAAGTTATTTTCGATGAGTAAGATGATCCCTGCTGGGATTGAATCTCTAATGTGCCGCTTCTACTCAATGGTTTTCCAGAAATGAGCAGTTTAAGCATCTTATTCTCCAATGAAACCCTAATCAATTCTGTATTTAAGTTTACTTGATCATCAGATATTTGATTTTTTAGAACACGCTCTTCAATGCCATTCATTTTCAAAAGAAAGCCGCTTGAGTCCCTATCAAGTCTTAAGCTTTTGAATCTTCCGAGGCCAAAATCAGTTTTGGTGATTTTTGGTTCTGATATGACAGTACATTCAAATACAATATTTTTCGAAAGTGCAAATGGCATCTCTATGGCTTCTGATTGCGATTGAAACAAAAAAAATAAAACCATGAC
>JANXMF010000205.1 GCA_025354795.1 Pseudobdellovibrionaceae bacterium | reverse complement strand
CTTTCATCACTGACTTCGCCGAAATCATTAAGGGCCTCGACACTCCCAATAAATGCCACTTGTTTGGTGCGTACACGATCATGATGGTGTTCACCGAAGCCTCGACTTACGCCTCCGCGCGCACCGAACTGATAACCGAATTCAATGCTCTACTCAACCACCACGGTGTGCTTAAGAGTCTGGATCCGATTCCGCTGGGAATTCGTTTTTACTCACCCGATTCACCCAGCTATCGCGAATTCCTGAAGCTCTACAAGGTTAAAGACGAGCCCGTACCAATCGCCCGTGCCGGTTGAGGATAACCACCCATGATTCAACGCGGACAACTTTATTTTCACACTATCCGCCACTTAAAAATGGCGCAAATCTTCAGCCGGATACGTCGTAAAGTTCATAAGCCACGAATTAAGACCAATCCGACGCCGCCGGTGTTGCTTTCCTTGAGTGTTCGTTGTCCCGGCAAAGCCCGGTCACTAATCGGACCGCGTACATTTGGTTTCTTGGGCCAGTCTCTCCAGCTCAATTCTCCTGCAACCTGGAATGATCCCAAATATGATCCGCTCGCACTGTTTAATTTGCATTACTTCGATGATCTCGACGCCAGCGACGCCTCCCTCCGCATCGTCTGGCACCAAGATCTGCTGCGCCTATGGATTCAGCAAAATCCCTGGCAAGGCGGAGGCGTGGGCTGGGAGGCCTATCCGATCTCACTACGCGTGGTCAACTGGATCAAGTGGCAGTGGCGGTTCAAATGCCAGCCCTCGAACTTTGACGATTCTCTGGCGGTGCAAGCCCGTTATTTATGGGCTTCGCTCGAAACCCATCTCGGCGGCAATCATTTGTGGGCCAATGCCAAAGCGCTAATTTTTTGTGGACTCTACTTTTCCGGCGATGAGGCCCAGCATTGGCTGCGCAGGGGTGTCGCTATTTTAAAGCGTGAGATTCCGATCCAGGTGTTAAAAGACGGCGGGCATTTTGAACGCTCGCCGATGTATCACGCGATTATGACCCAAGATCTTTTGGAGTTGATTGAAATCGTACGCCAGCGCGAATTTCCAAGTCTCGACCCAGCCCTCGCGCTGTGGACTGAAACCGCAGGGCGAATGCTTTATTGGGCGCAGGTCATGGCTCACCCTGACGGACAGCTGGCGTTTTTCAACGACGCGGCGTTTGGAATTGCGGCGACGCCCGGTGAATTGCTTGAATATGGCAAAAAGTTAGAGCTCACAGTTGCGACTCTGCCGCAGGGACTCGTGAGTCTTGGTGAAAGTGGCTACATACGCATCGCAGTTGGCGATGCGGTTTTGTTAGCTGACGTTGGCGCCATCGGGCCCGACGAATTACCAGGCCATGCCCATGCCGATACCCTGAGTTTTGAGTTCTCACTCAAGGGCCAAAGATTGGTGGTCAATTCCGGGACCTCTTCTTACTGGGATCAAACCCTGCGCGACTGGCAGCGGGGTACGCCCAGCCACAACACGGTTTGCATCAATGGCAAGAACTCCTCAGAGGTGTGGTCACGCTTTCGCGTCGCGCGTCGCGCGCGAGCGCGTGTCTTGGTCTGTAGCCAGGTTCAACACGGAGAATATATCCTGCAAGCTTCGCACAACGGTTACCTTCGGTTGCGCGGACGCCCGGTGCATACACGAACCTGGACTATAAATGAACATAGTTTAATAATAGATGACGTCATCGCCGGCCCTTTCAAGAGCGCGCGGGCGCATCTCTATTTTCATCCATCAGTACTACCCGAGCGCCGCTCAGACCAGGAGCTTGGCCTCGATTTCACCGGCGGGAAAGTTTTGCTGAGTGCCTCAACCGCGATGAAACTGCAGCATGCTGTTTTTTATCCAGAGTTCGGCAAGGAAATTGGAAACCATGTTGCCGTCATTGACTGTGGCGCAACTCTTCGAGTTAATTTTAAATATTAAAACACTTCTTCTCTACCAAACATAATTCACTTTGTAGCCTGCCGTCTGCAGCGCTCTTCCCTTCTGACTCCTTTGGTCCTCACAATCAGTCTAACCATCAGAAATTCGTCGCCATCAAATTGACTTATCTTGCTTAATCTTAGTGCAAAATAGCCACCATCGCACTTAGCTCGCGCGCTGAGAGACTTTCGGATCAATGAAATTTAAAACACCATAGATCGGCTTATTACCGGTGTTATGGAGCGAATCCACCGCCATCTTAACATCCTCCGTGAATGTCTTTTGATAACCGGCGACCATAATGACAGCGTCCGCGAAAGCCGTGATCAAAGAGGAATCGATGGTATTTAGAATCGCCGGGCAATCCATAATAATAAGATCATAAGTCTCGCGCATCTCCTCAAGGCAAATACGCAGAGCCTTTGACTCAAGCAAATCGGGCGCATGACCTGCCATTTTGGTGCCCATCAAAACATCTAGAGACGGGGAGGCTTTGATGATCAAGTTCCTAATGTCCTGCGCGCCGCCTTCTAGAGTTTCTAGGCCACCCTTGGCTGCGATTTCGGGAAAAAATCTGTACAGCGCGGGATTGCGCAAATTCATGTCCACCAACAAAGTCTTAAGATTGGCTTTGGCCATCGCCGATGCTAAATTGGCGGCCACGAACGATTTACCGCATCCGGCGCTGGGACCGGAAACCATGATCATCTTTCCGTGCACGTCGCGACCTTGGGCATCGCCATCGCTCAATAGACCTAGCAGCTTCATACGCAATGAACGAAAATTGTCGGCGTTGTGAGAATCTGGCCATTTTTCAAGCACCATAACGGGCGGAGTCTTGCTCACCAGGCTTTGAAATTCTCGGCGAATGGTTGAAATCACTTTGCCGTTGAGACTGTTCGCCGCCACACCTCTTTGATGGGCTTCGACATCGAAGGTCGATACGCCGGAAAGGAATTCGACACCACAATCCTCGAAGTCGCGCTTGCCGCGGACGGTGTGGATCAAAATATCGCGTAACAGAATCATCAGCCAACCCAAGAACGTGCCAACAAAGAAGGCGAAGATAAACATGCGGTAAACCGGAATTCCGCTCGGCACCAATGGCTCGCGCGGGCGCACCAGGATCGAAAGATCGTTGACGGTTTCGGCTGTCATAAATTGCACTTCTTGAAACTTTTTCTTCGACGCTAGATAAAGTTGCGACGTCACGTCGATATTGCGTCTGAGCACTGCGAGATTTTGCAGGACCTCGGGAAGCTCTTTGACCTTGGCCTGCTGCCCGGTGAAATCCGTCGAGAGCACCCGCAGTTCAGAATCCAGCCGATTGTAAGCCTGCTTGAGGTCCATCTTATTTCGTTCCAGCGACTGATAGTAGTCAAAGGAGCTCATGCCCACCGGTCGACCGCTGTCGCTCAGTTGCAGCGCGTGGCGATACTCCTTGGACACGGTCTCCATTTCATCATTCATAGCCTTGAGTTCGGCGGCATTGACTTTGGTACCATCTGCGGTCGACACCAACGCCTTTTGATACTGGAGAATATTCATACGATGTTGCAGTTGCGAGAGATAGAGGTTGCTCATCGGCATCTTGGGGTCAGTCATATGATTGCGAAGGCCATTTAAATCATGAGTGAGATTGCTTTGCAATTTGGCGTTGGCCGCGAGTTGGCGACGAATTTCCTCGATGCGCTCGCGATTGCGTAAATAAACTTGATATGTTGATGATTGAACGTCTTGTTCCGACAGCAAATGATTCTTATGTTGGAATGCGACCAAATCACTCTCGAGCTTTTTCAATTGGCGGCGCAAGTCAGTGGTTTGAAAGCTGAGGAACTCACGTGACTTATTGGCCTTGCTAAGGACTTTCTGGTAGTTTTCTTCGATCAAAACTTGGCTCGCGGCATCGGCCATGCGGAAGGACAACTGGGGATCCGGAGAATCAGCATAAAGACTGAGCGAGCTGCCATAGGAATCTTGCACCAGATTGAGGTTGACGAATAGCAAACGCGCCAAGCTGGCTTTACGTCGATCGGGCAACGCTTTGCCTTGTTTCAGAAGGGCCATCTCCGTGGCGCTGAGATGCACGTCGGAATTCTCTTCCATGATGCGCCTAAAAACTTCGGGTTCCTTGGCTAAGCGATCGACCACCAGCTCGGTGAAATCGGGAGAATGAAAGTAGTCGATTTGTGATTGCAATTTGGAACCCGCGGCTTCGCCGCTACCACCGCCGCCCATGACCTCAAACAGTGACCCGACTCCGGGTAAGCTGGGTTGCGAACTGATTTTGACGGTCACCGAGGTGCGATAGATCGGATCTTCGAAAAAGAAGGTGTAGATGCCACAGAAACTCATGGCGGCGAGAGTGCCCACCATCATGATCGGCCAATTGGCGGCCACATGGAGCCACATGTCGCGCAGGTCGACTTGCAAGTCCATTCCGTTCTTGTTCCCGGAATTTCCATCATGTGAGGGCGCTTTGGACCTTTCCATTTCAGCGCACCTGCTGTGAATTCAAATTGAGTGTTGCCATTACAAACTAGATCGTCAGATTTGTGTGCTATTTTAAGGCCAGGAAATGAGACGGATCCTGGCCCGACGTGATCAAAGGCTGGTGCAGGCCTGCGAAATTCAAGGTCCACCGGCTGACTTCGAAGATTTCCGCGAGCGCGATCGGCGATTCTCCGCCCGCAGAAACTGCATAAATAAACATATTTACTTGATTGATATGGCCTTTGTCCTGGGACCACAACTTGTGGTTCATAGACCTCGACGTTCCGAAACCTTTGAGGCGGCGAAAATTATCTAACTGAAAGATTTTTCCGCCAGCAAATACTTGCAAAGTTTCTTTGGCGAAGCCACGATTGCCGTTGGCAAAATAGTGAACGGTCCCGATGGAACCGTTGGCAAAGGCCATTGTCGTGGTAAAGGTGTCACGGCATTCCGAGTCGGCAAAGCGAGTTTCACCGGCCACAATCGGCGAGCCCGCGAGATGGCGAAGCAGATCGAAAAAATGGCAGCCCTCCCCGATCAGGCGACCCCCGCCACGAGTCAAGTCTTGGGTCCAATGGTCCCGGGGTATACTGCCCGCGTTGACTGTCATCACCAAGGCCATTGGCCCTGAAACTCCCGAAAGTTCGGCTTTCAGCTTCTGCGTCAACGGTGAGAAGCGGCGGTTGAAGCCCAGCATTAAAAGTGGCGCCGAACGGCTCTGCGTTAAGACCGCCTGGATTTGGTCGAGTTCGCCATGGGAAAGTGCCAAGGGTTTTTCCACAAACACATTTTGACCGGCCTTTAGCGCCCGGCACACCAAATCGGCATGAGTATGATGCGGAGTGGAGATCACTACACAGTTGATTTCGGGATGGCCAATGACCTCGTCGCTATTGGTAGTGGCATGGGCAAAACCAAATTTTTTTCCTAAATGGTGGGTATTTACACCCTGGCGACCCACTATGGTGTGAAATACCGCCTCGGTCTTCTTAAACGCCGGCAGCAACGTCGAATGCGCGAATTGGCCCGCGCCGATCACTCCGATCGTGGCGGTGCCCTCTGGAGCACGCAGCGCGCGCACCATCGGCGTGGCGGCAGGGGGCGCCTTCGTCCTTGAATCCTTTGGAAATTGTAAAACCACCCCCAAGATTCCACGGCGCTCGCTCAAGGTTTCATAAAGTGCAACGGCCTGACTGAGCTGGACCCGCTCGCTGACCAGCGCGCCAGTGGTCAGTTGGTTTCTTTCCATTAATCCCAGAACAGCGGCAAAGTTTCGCTGCTCGGTCCAGCGCACGAAGCCGATCGGATAATCGAGCCCTCGCTGTTCGTAGTTGATATCGTAACGGCCTGGACCATAGGAACAGGAAACTTGAAAGCTGAGTTCCTTTTTAAAAAATTCATCGCGCGACAGTTTTAAACCCGTCACGCCCACCAGCACGATGCGGCCCTTGTGGCGGGCCATTTTCGCCGCCCATTGAATGGGCTGTTCGCTGTCGGTGGCCGCAGTGATCAGCACGCCGTCGGCGCCGATCTCGTGAGTCAAGCGCAGCACATCGGTAACGGGATCAAAGCCTTCTTGAATGCGAAAGGTCTTGGCACCATAGCCCGCGGCCAGATCCACTTTGGCCTGATCTAAATCAAAACCGATGACTTCACAACCGTGCGCGCGCAGAATTTGCACGCTCAACAAACCGATCAGCCCAAGTCCGATCACCACAAAGGTTTCACCGAGCGTCGGCGCCATCAGACGAATCCCTTGCAGGCCAATCGCAGAGATTACGGTGAAGGCGGCCGTTTCGTCGTCCACTCCGTCTGGAACTTTCGCGCACAGCAACTCAGGCACGCACACGATTTCGGCGTGCGGACCATTGGAAACCACGCGGTCACCGGCTTTAAGCGAACTCACCTGAGCACCCACTTCGAGTACCACGCCGACATTGCAGTAGCCCAGCGGCAACGGTTGATCGAGTTTGTTGCGAACCGCATCGATAGTGGGTTTAAGACCATCGGTTTTTATTTTTTGCAAAACTTGTTTGACCTTTTCAGGTTGGCTCTTGGCCTTTCCGATCCAGCCCGAGCGTCCGAACTGCAATAGCATTTTCTCCGTGCCGAGTGAAACCAAAGTGCGAGTGGTTTGAATCAAAACCTGACCCGGTCTACAGTGCGGCGCGGGAAGATCGGCCAGCTGGACTTTGCCGTCGCGTAAATCCTGGAGAATCTGCTGCATTGGATGCGCCCCTTAAAGGCCCAACAATGCGCTCCAGGTTTCGTGCCGGCTCTTTTGCCAGGAAAAATTCCGCGAACGCGTTTGGGCCTCTGTTCCCATTTTAGCCAGTTTCTGGGGATCATCAATTGTGTTCAGTATTAACCGACAAAGGTCCTCAGGATTATACGGATCAAAGTAAAGCGCCCCTGACCCCGCGATCTCCGGCATGGGCTCGAAGTTTGAAGATAAAATCGCGCGGCCCGCAGCCAGTTGCTCGAGCAAAATATTCGGGCAATTCTCGCAGCTCGACGCAAAGAGGTTGATTTTAGCGTGCTGGTAAAAGCCCGCTAGCGCCGTATACGCCACTTTCGGCATTAATATCACTTCCCCCTCGAGGCCGAGGTTGGCGATTTCCTTGCGCACCAGATCGCCATACCGACGGATCTCCGGACCGACTAAGACCAATTTTTCGCGCGTGTGCGGCCGCGCCTTTCGTAGCAGCGCCCAACTGCGGACCACCTCGACTTGAGCCTTGTAGAAGTTAAGAATAGACACATACAAAACATATTCACCACTTAGGGGTTCGGGCCGCGCAGTGGGATTGCGGAAATCCGCCGCGAGCCCATGATAGATGACTTGAGAGCGCCCCGACCGCTGCGGCAATGCCTGATCGATCACCCGTTTAGCGTAGTGAGAAATAAAAATGACTAAGTCCGCACGCACAAACGCCCGACCGAGAAACTGCCGCAGCAACCAATAGCGCAAGCGCCGCCAACCCAAATTAAAGCGTTGCGACTCCTGCGGTGCGAACGGTAGCATATTGCGAAAGGCTATGGCCACACGCTGTCCGCGCAAGCGCCGCCACGGCAACGTTCCGGAAGGCTGGTAGTAAACATCAATCCCTTGCGCGCGCAAATAGCGGGGAAGATAAAAATTTTCCCACAGCAAACGGTGCAAAGAGGATTTTTGCGCGAAGTCAGTAGGCACCAGGCGCACATTGGGATGAGTCGGAACCACCTGGCGGAGACTTTCAGGCAGCGCCAAGTGAATTTCGGCAAGTGGTACTTCCTGAAACAGATGGATAAGGTAAGTCTGCCCCCCGCCCAGCAATGCCGAGAGCCCGTTCACAAAAATCTTCATGGTGAAGTGGAGATTCTCCGCAGCAGGTCGCGTTCGCGTAATTTTTCGGCGATCGGATAGAGCTCCCAAATTGGCGCGCCGGCTTTTTCCGCGATGGCACAAAGGTCGTGCTCGCCATCGCTGAAATTGAGAATGTACATCGTTAACTTCAGTTGTTTATCCCGCTCGCGTACATTGGCGAGTGTTGGGTAGAGACCGCGGGAGCCGAGCTGCGGCTCCCCATAGGGTTTGGTATTCAAATAGGTGTGGTTGGCCTCAATGGCTTGTACGGTCTTCATATAAACTTCAATGGTATTGACCAGTGCTGGCAACGAGATAAAGTCCTTGTCGTCGAGCGAGGTATGATACTCCGGGTAGGTGCCGTACATAGCGCGCATCAACGAGCCTACCGGCAAATTGAAACCCGGACTGCAATATTGGCGCTCATCCGAACCTTCCGGAAAAAAATCCACGACGCTGTAATTGGTCTGAATATGCGGAGTAAAATATTTGAGCACATGCTCGGTGCAGCGATCGACCGTGGCATCGCCGCGGCGGCTACGTTTGTACGTAAGATCGTCATCGGTTCCACAGCAGGTGACAATAAAGCCCGCGTGGCAGTATTTCTTAAGATGTTCGCCGTGTTTGGAAAGATAGGCCAACGCTCCGATGGTCTCAGGTGCGATCACAAAGCGATAGTTGAAACGACGCACTTTTTGCGCCGCAAGCTTACGGTACAAAAACGCGCTCAGCAAGGGCCCGGTCAGCTCGTTATTGCCCATCGAAGGATGACAAAGATAAGTGGAAATCAAAATTTCGCGACTTTCGTTCTCTGTACTGGGAACCACGCAATCGCCGTAGGTCAATGAGCCCGCATGCAGGGTGGAATCGATGACAGCCTTGTAACGGCCTGGCACCAGACTGCGCCGCTGATTCTCAGACAAGCAGAAGCCCCAACGCGACTTATAGTAACTCGTAACGTAAGGAATCGCCGTGGGTTGATCGGAGATGGAATGCAGAAACGGATTGAGATCATCGAGCGACAACTCGCAATTCACCGGCTCCGAGTAGTTCACCACGTGCAAATTGTTTTGCTGAAAGTCGATGACCTTTTCTCCGCTAGGTCCAAGTAGATACGCGTCCTCGATATTCCATTCCATCGGCACTTTCCAATCGAAAACTTGGGTTCCGCTCGCCACTTCGCTCAAATTCAACGGAATAATTTCTTTGAGAATGCGCAGTGATTTACGTAAACCCTCGCCGGTGATGCTGCGATGTAACGGCCACAGACGGTCAAAGTATTCTTGCATCTCCGAAATTTGTGTCACATTGTGCTCCTTCACTCAAGGGTGTCATGACTATCTTCAACCATGAACAGCGAAAATGGCACTGGCTCTAGGTCGGGCTTCGCGCGCTGCCTTTGAAACTTGCAGACATCATTTCGTCACATTCGTTAAACTAATCAAGTAGGAGAACAACATGTGCGGCATAGCTGGACTTTTTGGCCCCCATACGTCGGCCGGGCAGAGGCGCGAGGCCACGGAACTCATGCTGCACGCCCTGATCCATCGCGGGCCCGACGACCATGACCTTTGGCAAGACAACACCGACGGCGTCACTTTAGGCCACCGCCGCCTGAGCATTCTCGATCTCTCGCCGCTCGGGCGCCAGCCGATGCATGGCAAGAATTTTAGCATCGTCTTTAATGGCGAGATCTATAATTTCAGGGCCTTACGCCAACGACTCGAAACTGATTTTCACCACGGGTTTCGTGGTCACTCCGACACCGAGGTCCTGCTCGCTGGTTTTGAGTACTGGGGCGTGGAAAAGACTTTGGCAGAGATCAATGGCATGTTTGCAATTGCCCTATGGGATCATCGTGTCAAGTGTCTGCACCTAATGCGCGATCGATTGGGCGAAAAGCCACTGGCTTACGGCTTGATCGATGGCATGTTGGCGTTCGCCTCGGAGGTGCGGGCCATTAGCCGCATTCCACAATTCAAATCCGGACTCGACCCCGCCGCGATCGCCGCCATGGTCCAGTTCAACAATATTCCGGCGCCGATGACCATTTACAAGGGCATTTTTAAGTTGGAGCCCGGCCACCTTCTCACGTTCACTCGTGAACATTTGCGCAGCGCCACTCTACCCGACGCCAAGGCTTACTGGTCGTGTGAGGAGGTTTTCCGCCAAGGTATACAAAATCAATTTATACTTCCAGAAAGTGAATTGCTGACCCAGCTCGATCAGCTTTTGCTCGATTCCACACTTATGCGCATGGAAGCCGACGTGCCCTTGGGCGCCTTCCTATCGGGCGGCGTGGATTCATCGTTGACGGTGGCAATGATGCAGGCACAGAGTGCAAAACCGATTCGCACTTTTACGGTCGGCTTTGCCGATCCCCGCTACAATGAGGCTGAATTCGCAAAAAATATAGCGGCGCATCTCGGCACTGACCACACCGAATTGTACGTGAGCGACCAACAGGTACTGGAAGCCGTGCCGCAAATGGCTCGCGTCTTCGATGAGCCCTTTTCCGATTCCTCGCAAGTGCCGACTTTCTTAATTTCGCAACTGACGCGCAAACATGTGACCGTGGTGCTGTCGGGCGACGGCGGCGATGAACTTTTCGCAGGCTACGCCCGTTATCTCGCCGCGCAAGCGCTATGGAAGAAAATCTCGCCTGTCCCAAGTGGACTTAGGCGCGCGCTGGCGCAGCTTCTGCTGATGCCGAGTCCGCAAGGGTGGACCGCGGCGCTCGACTGGCTAAAGATAGTTTTGCCGGCGGCACGCCGGGGCAGTGCCATCGGATTTAAGATTCACAAAATGGCGGGCCTCCTTGGCGCCCAAACCGCCGACGAACTTTATCGCTTATGGATTTCACAGTGGTCTGGATCGGATTTTCCGCTCGCGCACAGCCCGGTGGCGCCGAAGGTTTTTGCAGTGCCAACGGATTTTACGCGTGATCCGATTCGGCGGATGATGTACCTGGACTGCATGCACTACTTGCCTGACGAAATCCTGGTGAAGGTGGACCGCGCCGCCATGGCTGTGAGTCTTGAAACGCGCATTCCGTTGCTCGATCACCGCGTAGTGGAATTCTCTTCACGCCTGCCGATGCACTTTCTCGCGCGCGCGGGCCGCGGCAAATACTTGACCCGCAAGCTGCTTGAGAAATATGTGCCGCTGCAACTCTTTGACCGGCCGAAAATGGGTTTCAACGCGCCTATTCAGCATTGGTTGCGCGGGCCGCTCAAAGAATGGGCGGAGGAACTCTTGAGCGAAGACCGGCTGAAGCGCGAAGGCAATTTCCAACCCGCGTTGGTGCGCAATAAATGGCGCCAACATCTCAACGGCTACGATTGCGCTTGGGAGCTGTGGTCGGTGTTGATGTTTCAAGCGTGGCTAGAAGAGTCACGCCAGGGCGTGCCCACCACCGGCACCCAGCCACGGACGTTGGCGCTATGACCGACGAGTACCTAAAAGAATTGCGCCAGTATGAGTTCAAATGTTTACAAGCGAGTCTGCCCTCGGTGCCAAAGAAGGTTCTTGAGGTCGGCGCCGGAAACGGCTGGCAATCCCAGCTCTTTTTGCGCGCGGGCTATGACATTGTCGCCATGGACGTGGTCAACTTCGCGGATCAGCAGACCGGCATACCGGTGGTGGTTTACGACGGATCGCACTTTCCATTTCTCGATCGGCAATTCGATATCGTCTTTACCTCGAACGTTCTCGATCACGTGCCGAACATGGAACAGTTCTCTACCGAAATTCACCGGGTGCTCAAGAAGGACGGGCAGTGGATTCTTATCGTGCCGACCACCGCCTGGAGATTCTGGACTCTCATCCTTCTCTATTTCAAATTTCCCACTCTGGTGCTAGCGAAATTCACCCGCGCCAAAGCGCCGCCTTTGCCCATTCCCGCAGCCGCGAAAGCCGGCTCGGAACCGACCACCTGGGCGACTCGCACACTGCTGCCACGTCTAGGCGAGCGCGGTTCGGCATTTACGGAACTGTTTTTATTTGCCCATCGCGCGCGGCTGCGTTTCTTCACCACCTCTCATTGGCAGGTGGCGCGCACCATGAATCTCAAGCTCTTTTACTCAGGTGCGCGGATTTTTGGCGGTCACCTTCCACTGCGCATGCGTTCCCTACTGGCTAGCTTGCTTGGCTGCGCTTGCCGGGTGTATTTTTTGCGGAATTCGGATGCCGAGCTTTAGTTGCTTTGCCGAACCCGGACGGCTGTCGGGGGGCAATCGCTTCTGGAATCATCTTTGCCAGCTCTTGCGTGCACAGCCCGGCTATGAGTCCGATAACTACGAATATATTTTTCTAAATATCAGTGCGCCCTTTAGCAAATTCATTGCTGAATGCCTCCGTGGCAAAAAGATCGTAGTAAGGCTCGATGGTATCTACCATGAGAAAATCTGCGCGCGTGCCATCGGCCGCATCGGAAATCCTGTGATTCGAGCTGTTTTCTCAATCCTATTTAATCGGTTGGGTCCCCGCCACAGTCTTTCGCTGCTGCTGAATCTTTACCTGCACAACGCGAAACTACTGGTGAAAGTGGCAATGGCGCGAAGGATCATCTATCAGTCCGATTTCAGCCGCCGCATGTGGGAAATGTACTTTCCGCGCAAGCGATCCCACGTGGTGCTCAACGGCGAGCGCTTTCGTCCCGGCCTTAGCCAGCAACAGGCACCCGGAGTCATTCGCCTCGTCACCACTTATGATGGCTATCGCCCGGCCAAGCGCCTTGCGGATCTGATTCACTTTGTACGCTGGTGCCATGAGGAAAAAAATCGGCCGGTGCATTTAACCATCTTAGGTTTCCAGCGCAACCGCCATCCCATCAATCTCAGTCTCACCGATCTGGATCACATCGAAAACGCGCCTTATATTCACGCGGTGCCGCCCTTCAAAAATACCGAGGACGGCTTTTTACAGCAACTTGCGGCTCACGATCTCTACTTGACCTTTACTTTTCGCGACAATTGCCCGAATGCCGTGGTCGAGGCGATGTCCGTCGGTCTCCCAATCGTGGCGCTGCAAAGCGGTGGGGTCGCGCAATTGGTGGGAGATGCTGGCGAGATTCTCCCTACCGATGAAGATCTCGCGGCTCACTTTTCCGCTTTCGACTTTAGTTTCGATTTTCCACCAGTCGATCATGCGCGAGTCCTGCAAGCCATCGATCGCGTGCTCGAAAACTATCCCGCCTACCAAAACCGTGTTCGTCAGCGTTTTGAAGACGAGCTGGATCTTGATCAGGTGGCCCGGTCTTACTTAAGTATGCTCAACGGCCCTTGAGTTTTTTCAAACAAAAAAGTGTAACTGCCGGTACCGCGAACTCCCCACGGCCGCTTGGAAATTTTCGGGGTGATCTTTTGCAAGTGAAAGCCTTGGGGCTTCAGAAATTCAATCACTTCCTCGGCACTGCAATACTCAAAGGGATATCCGCCAATCCAATCGGTCACGTCCACATACCACGTCATACCACGCATCTTCTTGCCATAGTCGCGCACGATGCGAAACGGATTTTTGCCTGCCAAACATGCGCCAAATAAAAGTCCGCCGGCAAATAGATTGCGCAGCAGCCATTGGCCCGCCGCCGGACTCTTCACGTAGGTCCATTTGATCATTTTCCACAGACCGGCCAAATGCGCGTCACGGTAGAGCATTAGATAAAGCTGGCCCTTGGGCTTCACTAGTTTTGCGGAGTTTTGAATCGCGTTCCACATATCGCCGGTGTGATGGAGCACGCCCCAACTGTAAACAATGTCGGCGTTTGGCAACTTGGTCAGGTCGCCGGCCTCGACAATGCTCACCAGAGCCGCCGTCCAATTGGCGTTTGAAGGTACATTGAATTTTCGCTTTAGCGCATCGACATTGGCGACATTTTTGGGATCAATGTCGACACTCACGATTTTCTCAGCACCCAGTTTGTACGCCGCTAGCGACGACAGCCCGCTGCCGCAGCCGATATCTAAGAACGACCGGCCCACCAGCGACTCCACGCCCATGAATTCTTTGAGGTCGGCTACCGCTGCGCTCAAGCTGTGCTCATCGACAGACTGAATCAGCTTTTCCCAATTTTCGCCAAACTTAAAATGATTCTCGACTAACTTTTCATTATCGTTCATGTGTTTCCCCTTTTGCGTCGGCGTAAGACTTGAGTCAGAAAGAAATAAGAACCACTGGTCATAGCTTGAAACATGATAAAGCTGCCGTTGGTACCCACGCGCTTGAGACGATAGGGGTCCGACGAGGCATCGTTAAAGCCTGCCTCGGTGGTTACCGCCGTATCATAGGCAAATTTCTTAACCTGCGCCACCACCCGATCATTGTAGGACCCCGCGGGATAGGCAAAGTGACGCACCTGTGAGCCCACCACCTGCTGCAGTTCCATTTTAGAATGGCCGATCTCTTCATTGAACTCGGCCTCTGACCGTAGATTCGCGCAGTTGGGGTGATTCATGGTGTGGCTGGCAATTTGTAGCACCCCATGGTCAACATTTTTCAACTCCGAGAAATTGGCGATGCGAAAGACAGCCGCGGATTCTTTGGGTATGGCAAAGCGCTCAATCGTCACCTGGCGTTCGCGATCCGCCATTTTGCGCAGGCGCTTTTTGATATCGCGCATGGCGATTTCGCGCGCGCGCGCGGTGGTCAGTGAATAATTGACGATCCCATCTGAAAATTTAGCTTGTAAGGTATCACTTTGGTGGTGGCGCACCCAAAACTCGATGCGGTCGGTCCACAAAAGTTGATTGGACTTAGCGCACTCGACCACAACATACATGATGGCCTTGGCTTGCGCCTCCCGTAAAATCGGCACCGCATTCTCAATGACATTTTGAAAACCATCATCAAAGGTGATCACCACCGATTTATGCAAGGCCACCGAGCGGCTACAGGCCTCGAGGTACTCGTCCAGACTGATAAACTGATAACCTCGCGCCTTGAGAAAGCGCAAATGCCGGCGAAACAAACTCGGCGAAAGGTGGCGCTCGTCATAGCCTTTTAATAAGTCAAAGCCTTCCTGACTAATGCCGTGATACCAAAGGATCAAGACGCGATGACGATTGAAATGGCGGAACAGCCAATTCGCACCGCTCAGCTTGAGCAGCCAACAGATACATACGCGAACGGTCTTCATAGCACCCACCACCGCCCGTTTTGCCACCGCAACCAGCTCAAAAAGGGCAATGAGAACAGCATCACGAAAATCGCACTGCGTTTGATCAGCTCCACAAAATTGGCAGCCATATCGGTACTGCCAATGGGGCTGGAAAGAACCATCACCATCACCGCGGCAAACGCCAAAAGAGTGAGCGTCACCGTCAGCAGTTTGGTGTTTTCAAGCACAAAATTCCACGTGTGATTTTCGGCGATAAGAAAAAAATAACAGGAGATCATGGCGCCAAATACAAGGGTGGAGCCCAGCGCGATATGATAGATCGAGCCCCACTTGGCGGTCGCGACCAACGTCAAAGCGTAAACAATCGCAAACGCGATCATTAGTTTCGAGCGTTGGCGGGTGTAGCCCAAATAATCGGCGTAGTTTCCGAATAGGTGTGAAAACCCCGCAAACAACATAAACAAACACAATATCCCCATGGTGGCGCTAGTGCCATCGATATCGCGCAGACCAATGAGATTTATCACCAAGTCGCGGCTTAAGAAAACGACGGTCAATAGCGGACAAGTCAAAATCGAAACTTGAAATGAGCGCTTCAGTATTTTCTGCAGCATCTGTTCGCTGTGCAGCGCCGCGCCGGAAGTTAACGGAGCTAACACCGCGCCAAGTGTGCTCACGGGCCCATTCACCATGTCCATGACCCGGTAAATCGCGGCGTAGGCACCGACGATTTCTTTGGTTTGAAAATAGTTGATCACCAAAGATGGAAGTGAGCCGATCACATAGTTGCAAGTCAGTATCACCGCGAACGAAGGCGCGAGTTTCACCACCGTTGCATGCACATCGATACTAGAGTCCCTTTTCGGCATGCTTTTAAATGTCCAAAATAGAAAGCCCAACGCCAAGACTGTCGCACTCACCACCGCAAGAGCCGCACCGCTCACTAAGGAAGTTACGCCAACATAGAAAACTCCGACGGCTGAGAGCCACAGCAAGTTGCGCAGCAGCGACTCGGCCGAGTCCATCAGCGCCATAATTTTTATGCGCTGCAGACTGCGTAAGGCAAAACGCAAATAATTCTGTAAAGTCAGGCCGATCAAGAGACCGAGCCCGGCGAGCCAATGCACCTGCAGGATTTCACTGTGCAATACGAAGCGGCCAAAGGGGTAGGAAAATACCACGCCCGCAACTAGTAACACCACCGTTACGCCGGCCATTAATTTTAACGAATGAAAAAAGCGTGACTTGCCCTCGCCCAAGTATTGACCTTCGGCTAAGATTTTCTGGCTCGCGCCGCCCATCATGCTGCCTGAAAACGCCGCCAGAAATGTCCAGTAAGAATTCACCAAAACATATTCACCGTACGCAGCCGCGCCAGCCAAACGCAAAACCGAGGTGAGCGCGATATAGCCCACGGCCCAAGTCACGAGCTTTGGCGAATAGAGAATCAGAGTGTGAAGAATAACTTTCTGGCGCGAGATCATGTCTTTTCCAGGTTAAAACCCAATCGTGAAAAAGTCTTTGAAGTTCGCAGGCGCTTTGGGCCAAGGGCCCGTCCAGGGCCAATTCACGCTAGGACTTAAAGACCCGAACTTGCATCCCAAAACCGCATCCCGTATATTGAAATCTGAACTCTGCAAGGACTAGGTTGAATGTCGTCGCCAGCGCCCCAACTCAATAGCGGTGAACAAACCAAATTTTGGCAAGACGTGCCCAATGTTTACAAAGGCGATGTCGTCGGCCGTAAAGTGCTGCTGTGGAGTATGAATTTTGTAGGAAAAAAGGTTCTCGATCTGGGCGCCGCCAATGGCTCACTGCTGCGTCTGATCAAGCGCCACTGCCCTCAGGTCACGACCGCAGTGGGCGTCGATATCGCGCCCAAAAGTCCTGAGGTTATGCAGGCCGATTGCACCCGCCTGCCTTTCACCAACAATGAATTCGACACTTTATTCTTTACCGATGTGATTGAACATCTTAGTGACCCCGACCTCGCCAAATGTCTAGGCGAGATGAGCCGGGTGCTCACCCTGGGCGGCCACGCCATCGTCACCACGCTCAACAAGGAGAATCTCAAGAGCCTCGAAGTGCAGTGCCCTCATTGCCACACCAGCTTTCACCGCTGGGGGCATTTTCAAGTGTTTGACGAACACCGCATTAAAAAACTGTTTCAAGACCATGGCTTTACCATTGTTAAGCTCCGCACCATTCATGTGGGCCGCTGGAACCGCTATGGGTTTTTGGTGCCGCTGCTGCATGCGCTCGGTGCCCACCATTTTTTTCGCAAAGGCACGTGGGATTACGATTTGCTCTTTATCGCTAAAAAAGTCCACAGTCGGGCCTGAGCATGCACAGTCATCATCTGTCGCTTCTGGCCTGTCCGCAATGCCATAAGAATCTTGAGTTCCTTCCGGCACAACCGCTGGACCGCACCCTCAATGGGGAACTCAAATGCCAGGGCTGCACCGCGGTCTATCCCATTCGCGGCGGAGTTCCGCGCTTTGTGGCGGCTTCAAACTATAGCGACAGTTTCGGCTTTCAATGGAATCTTCACGCCAAGACCCAGTACGACAGCTTCACCGGCATCAATGTTTCCCAAGACCGATTATTTAAAGAAACCCGCTGGCCAAAAAATCTAGCCGGCCAATGTGTACTGGAGGTCGGCAGCGGCTCGGGTCGCTTCACCGAGCAGATTGCCGCCACCGGGGCCACGCTCGTCTCGCTCGATTACAGTCAGGCGGTCGAGGCCAATGTGCAGAGTAACGGTACCCGACCCAACGTCCTCATCGTACAGGCGAGCATTTACGAAATGCCCATTCCGCGCGCCAGTTTTGACAAAGTGATTTGCATTGGCGTTTTGCAACACACTCCCGACGTGGAAAAATCGTTTCAGGCGTTAGTCAATGCGCTCAAACCGGGCGGTGAGCTGGTGATTGATGTCTACCGCTGGCGTTTAGTGAATTGGTTGTGGCCTCGTTATTGGCTGCGCGCGCTCACCAAACGCTTGCCTGCACCTTTTGTTTACCAGCTCTGTCAGACCTATGTCGAGCGCGTATGGCCACTCACCAAACTGATTCATAAATTGCCTATGGGACGAAAGATCAATCGCTTCTTTCTAGTGCCCGACTTTCGCGACGTGTATCCGCTGCCTGAGGATTTGCTTCGCCAATGGGCGATCCTCGACACCTTTGACAATCTAACACCTGCCTATGATCAACCGCAGTCGCTAAAAACCGTGCGGCGCTGGTTTGAAACCTCCGGACTGGAGAATGTCGATGTACATCTCGGCTACAATGGTATCGAAGGCCGGGCGCGCAAACCGCGGGAGAATTCGCCATGAAGATCGCATTTTTCGATTATTGGACCCGCGGTCACGCTAACTTTTTGCCGATCAAAGAGGAACTGAGCAAACGCGGACACTCGGTGCTGCTGCTACACATCGGTTCATTTCGTTCCCCGCATCCTGCAACAGAGATAAATCATGGTATTGAGACCCGCGACATTTCCTTTTATAAGACAAAATTTATCTTCAATATGCTCAAAGCCGAGAGGCCTGATGTTATCCTCAGTCTCAACACCACCTATATCTTTGACCGTGCGATGGTGCTGGCCGCGCGTGAGTTGGGGATAAAAACGGTTTATCTGATGCATGGTAATCGAGCGTGGCAGGAGCAATCGGCCGCACGCATCGATTTAGCGCGCGACTCCTACAACCCTTTGCCGCGGCGGCTCGCCAAGGCTTGGAAATACTTGGTCGATGTGATTCCCAATTATTTCTATTCCTATTTTCACTATTCCAACCGTCAGGGGTGGCAGAAACCGTTTCGGGTGATGCTACGCTATTTCATAGATCCCGGCCTGTGCTTTCATTTTCCTCCTTATGCGGATGAAATCGTACACGATAAATGTTTGGTGTACGCCAATAGCGACGTCGACCATTTTTGTAAAATGGGTTATCAACGCCGGCAGGTCGCAGTCACTGGCAATCCTAAGATGGACGGCCTGCACCGGCGCCTTCAGCAGAACGATTTTTCAGTGCAGAAGCTGCCCAAAGCAGTGGCCCAACTGGTGGCGTCTAAACAAGACTATGTCGTCCTGATTGAAGATTCATTTCCCGAAACTCGCAATGGCTGGACTAACGAAGATCGCAATCAATATCTGGATCAAGTCGCGACCACACTCGCGACCGGGGGGCTGCGCCTGGTGGTCAAAGTCCATCCATCTTCGAATCTCGAATCCATTCAGGTTCGCGATCCTCAGGTTTTAGTTTACCAAAATGAGGCCCTGGACGATCTTCTCTATCACTGCAAATATTGCGTCACGCACTATAGTACCGCCGTCAATCAAGCGGTGGTACTCAATAAAGCGGTGGTGCAACCGCGCTGGGGCAAATCCGCTAAAATTATCGACTACTACATTCACAGAAAAGTGGCATCAGCATGGAACGATCCGCTCCAGCTGCCGCGGCCGCAGGGCCCCTCCGCCAGCCTCGAAGCTTACAAGGAAGAATACATTTCCGTGGTGAAACCTGAGGCGGTCAGCAATATCGTCACGCAGATTCTTCAGTGGGAAGATCAAAAGCTGTGTTCGACCGAACCTGAGCGTTTGAGCGGATCGTAAATCGAGCAATAAAACAGGCAGAGCGGATAGTCGGTGATACAGCGATACCAAAACGTACCCTTGGTCGGACGGGTGAGCAAGGAACGCAAATCCACTGCACTCGTGGTCACCAATTCGAGTGCGACCGTGCCCGCGCCACACTCCCCGTCACTATCATAGAGGGTAATCTGCGCATCTTTTTTGAAATCGGTCGTGGCCAGAAAACGCGAGCCCAGGGTACACGAGAGACTACTTTGACAGCCATCGGTCGAACCAATGCCCCAATACCAATGTTTATTGTCGGCAATATAACCTGAGGTAAAAATTCCGCCGGAGCAATCCGCAGGCAAGCGGTCGGAGGCATAATGCAACAGCAAGCTATTGACCACTCGATTCGGCAAGCCGCGCGGATCAGCGGTAGAGAACTCGACTTCTTCGCCGGGCGCCACCGCAAGCAGGCTGCCGCTTTCTTGCGAAATCTTGGCCATGCCGGCTTTGGTTCGGGCGACAATGTCCTCGGTGTTTTCAAAATGCGGGAAAACATGCAACTCCAATTTTTCACACGGCTTCACGGTGGGCGTAAAACTATAACCCAGTTCACCGGCCGGCAGGCGTGGCGTACCAAATTTGGCATAATTAAAATTAGAGTGGGTGACCTGAAAGTCGACAATGAGCCCGCTGCGGCTCAAGCGGCGATTGCCACACAAAATGCGCGGAAAAACCTTGGCGGTTTTAAATGAAATCGCGGCTTGACCAATTTGCGTCCCCAGGAAATTTCTAACATCAAAATGCTGGCTTGGCACCAGCGCGACAGTCGCGAATGGCGCTAATTTTTGCACGGGCAGCTGTACAAATTGACGCTCACCCTTGGCGTTGACCAACTCAATTTCAATTGCCGTCGCGTGCGCCTCGCGGCCGTTGTGAATGTAAGCGACAGATTCCGTGCCCGCCTCGTTGTCACGAATTGTCCAGCCGGCCTCCTCACCTGTTGGGATAAAATGTGGCTCTTCGGCCTCATGGGCATTGTAAATGCGCGTGTACGAGTGCATCTGGCACAGACTCTCACTGCAGCTGTAAATCACACTCACCGCGCTATAGGGCACGAAAATATTTTCAACCGAATAAAATTCGACGTCGGCCGAGCCTTCAAAATGATCGCCGCAGTATTGACTTACACGGAACGAATAGACCTTGGGTTCTTGAACCGTCACGGTCAATCGCTTCCACAATTTTCCGGACATATCGCGAAACGAAATGAAAGCAATGACCTTTTTAATTCCGCGCTTGAGCAAAAAGTGATTGAGAAACGAGACCTCGGTGTCCATACCCTCTTTCGAGGTGGCATAAAAAAGCGCCGAAGAACGTACGGTAAAATAACGTTTGCCGCGCAGCGAGCTTTGTTCGGTGCTCTCGACTACGATCTCCTCGCCCTTGCCGTCTTCATGTTGTGCCAAGTTGTTTACCTTCCGCCTTTGCTCTTAAAATTAACATCTCGGCGACACTTAGATCAAATGGAACATCGATGTCCACAGACCTTTCCCTAGGCATGACGTAGCCAAAGGTCAAATCTGAATAATAGGATCTGCTGTGGCGAAAAAACTCGCTACTCAAGACATAGACTGCACCGTTGGGAATGTAGAGCTTTTTCTCGACCTGACGATTGGCGGGCTTGCCGCCGCTTTTCTGAAGGGGGGCGAGTTTCGAGTCTTCATCCAAAGTACGAAACCACGACAGCGGATGAGGAGCTTCGCACACCGAGATCACCGAGTCCGCCGCAAATCGATGGAACATCTCGATCGCTTGATCGATATCGCTTTGGCTGCGCAGTGGAGACGTGGGCTGAAGAACACAAAAGGCGTTCATTTTCCCACCCAGGCGAGTGAGCACGTCCAGATAAACATCAATCGCCAGACTGTCATCGCGGGCCAGGTCGCCGGCTCTGAGAAATGGAACGTCAGCCCCGCAACGCTCAGCCACTTGCGCGATCTCGGCCGAATCGGTGGACACCACCACGCGATCAATATGACGGGCGGCACGCGCAGCTTCGATTGTATAGGCGATAAGGGGGCGACCGGCGAGATCACAGATATTTTTGCCCGGAATGCCTTTAGAACCACCGCGTGCGGGAATCACTGCAATCATGGACTCTCAACCGATCTTTTTGAAATCACGGCGCGCCTGATCCAGGTCCGTGATGACACCGATATCCTTCCAGTAACCCTGCACACTAAAGGCCGACACTGATTTTTGCGCGTCAATCATCTGCGCGATCAAGGTCGGCATATCCTGGTAGGTGCCGGACTGGACCATAGTGAGCGCTTCGGGATTTATCACGTAGACGCCGGCATTGATAAAGAACACGTGAAACGGTTTTTCGGCGATGCGCGTGACTCGGGCGTTCTCGAATTCCACTACCCCAAATTGGACCTGCATTTGCTGCTGACACACCGAGACCGTGGCGATTCCGCCTTCGCTTTCGTGAAAACGCAATAGATCGGCAAAATCCATATCCGTCAGCAGATCGCCATTCATAACTAAAAAAGGTTTAGTCATGGTCGGCAGCAGGCTGAGCGCGCCGGCCGTGCCCAAACGCGCTTCTTCGCGCAGGTAGTCGATCGTGACATCCCACTGCGCACCGTCCCCAAAATGCGCCTCGATCATTTCGGCTTTGTAGTTCACGGCAAAGTAAAAGTGTTTAAAGCCGCAGTAGATGAGCCGTTGCAAAATGTCTTCGAGGATGGGCTTGTTGCCCACTCGGACCATCGGTTTGGGGGTCTGATCGGTCAGCGGGCGCAGCCGCGTGCCCATCCCACCCACCATCAACACCACTGAGTTCGGTATACTCCCATACAGCGCCTCATCCAACAGCACCGCATCGACTAAGACACCATCGCCATCCAACACTGGAAGCTGGCGCAAATGATTGCGCCGCAGTGCCTGAAGCATCGAGCGTCGATCCTGGCCCTGACTTCCCGCCGTGAACTTGGTATTCATAATCAATGTCACTGGACCTTGCAAATCGGCACCAGCCAGTAAACCACGACGGATGTCGCCGTCGGTGATCAGACCCAACATGCGCATCTTTTCGTCCACCACAAAGAGGGTGCCGTAACCGGTATCGTTGATCTTACGCAAGGCCATGAACAGCGTATTGTTTTCGGCGATGCAGAGTTCTCGAAAGTTCATTGCAGGGATTTCCTCGTAATCAGTTCATCGGGCAGTCATTGGAGGAGGTAAAGTACGGCCGGCCAAAAGCCGACCAAAGACGTAGTCAATTTGTTTATTTCTCGACCCCCGGGCATGGGGACCCCTTCTGTCCTACCTCATTTTTTTAGCCGCGTAGCTTCCCACCACAAGGGCTCCCGTGGAAGGTTTTGGGTCATTTCAGTCAAGTAACTCTTGGCCAACCCGGCATCCTGCTGAACTTGCTGAGCGAGCTGGTTAAACGCTCGGGCCTGCTCGCTGAACCATGCATCGCGCCCACCTAGACATTGGTAGTGACGAAGCTTTACACTGAGACCGCGGTGAATGGCCGCCGCATCAATGTGCAACAGACCGGCAACATTGTCCTCATGCTGGCGATAGAACGTGGAGCACCGAGTGGTGTAGCGCGCACTCACCCCGCGCTCCAGCAGCTGGGCAAAAAATAGCCAGTCGAAAGCCACGATGTCCTCAGGAATACTTTCGAACTCACCCGCGAGCGCCGCCGGTTTTAGCGCGGTATTGGAGAACCCAAAACAATTGCCGTCGCGAATCGCCGGCGCCAGAATCACCTGGTCGTCGTGCAATCGCGAAAGCCACAGGGGCCGCAACAATTCCGCGGGCGAGCGCGCCAGCACCAGCTGGTTGCAAACGATGTCCGAGGTCGATAAAAGGTATTTACTCAGCGCCACCCGCTCCATTGAAAACCAGTCATCGCTATCGGCCAGAATGAGATTGTTGAAACCGTGCGCGAGCGCCAAACGCAGCCCAGCTTTTCGGTTTTCGACAACGCTGCCGCGGCATTCGGCCACGGTGATTTGCAACTGTGACGCGAATGGGGCTATGCGTTCGCTGAGATCGACTACTCCATCATTGCACAGTAAAAGGCTGAAGTCGCGATCCGTCTGCAGCGTGCAGGAGTGGAGAAAATCGGAAAGAAAGCGCGACGCTTGCGGATAAACAAAACTGAGAATCGCGGTCTTCATAACTTGCGTATGGCCTTTGCCGGCTGCCCATAGCAAAGTGAGTGGGCCGGCAAATCGGAAATCACCAGTGAGCCAGCGCCGATCACGCAGCCCTCACCGACTTGAACTCCCTGACGCAACACCGAACCCGCTCCCACAAAACTTCCCGGGCCGAGGCGAACCGCGCCACACAGCAAGGCTCCGCTGGCCACGTGGCAATGGTCGCCGATCACGCAGTCGTGCTCGACAATGCTACCGGTGTTAATGATCGAGTTGACTCCGATCGCCACTCCAACCTGGATAACCGCGGCCTTTTGCACTTGGCAACCTTCGCCGAGCGAAACCCCTTCTTCGATGTCCACCGCGGGATAAAGTGTGGAAAAAAAACTAAAGCCCTCGGTTTTGAATTGCGCAAAAATCTTGCGCCGTAAACTGTGGTTCTCGCCAGAGCTGCCCACGCCGTTGACGAGGCCCACGTCACTCTTGGAAAACTCACCCAAAACCTCATCGCTCCCAAGAATTTTAACACCCACGAAAAGCTGGCCCGCGCGCGCCTTGTCCTTGCAAGTCAAGCCCAGCACCGGCACATCCATTCGCCGCAGAACTCCTAAAAGCGTGCGCGCGTGGCCTCCAGCTCCGATGACGATGACCGCCTTTTTATTCATGCTTAACGGTATCGTGAACGGCGTAGAAAAGCAGCCCACCCTTGGGCCAGAAATCCCTTCTTAGCTTGAGCGGCCGGCGGGGGAAATCTTACAATGAGAGGGTGATCCACCTGTCGATTCCCAACCTAAATGGCAACGAGAGCCGCTATCTGCAAGAGTGCATTAACAGCAATTATGTTTCCTCAGTCGGACCATTCGTCAGTCGCATGGAAAAACTCCTGGCCGAAAAATCGGGCGCGGCCGCAGCGGTGACCACCGCTTCCGGAACTTCGGCGCTGCATCTGGCGCTCCTGGCCGTCGGGGTGAAGCCCGGTGATCTCGTCATCATCCCAAGCTTTAGTTTTATCGCCACGGCCAATGCGATCGCCCACTGTGCGGCAACGCCGTGGCTGTTCGATATCGAAAATCGCGCCTGGACCCTCGATGCAGAACTCCTTCGCCAGGAACTACACTCCAAGACGCTGGTACAAAATGGAAAGCTACATTTGAAAGCCACCGGTCAGCGCATAGCCGCCGTCATGCCGGTGCATGTGCTTGGCAATCCTGCGGACCTCGACGCGGTGGTGATGGTGGCCAGTCAATATGATCTCCCGGTCGTGGTGGACGGAGCGGCCGCGCTCGGTGCGACCTATCACTCCAAACTCATCGCCTATCCCGGCCTGCTCACAACATTCTCATTCAATGGCAATAAAACCATCACTTGCGGTGGCGGTGGAGCGGTGGTCGGTGACAATTTACCGCAGCTTGACCTCATTCGCCACATTTCCGCACAGGCGCGAGTGGGAACTTCCTACCACCATGATCAAGTGGGTTACAATTACCGCCTCACCAACATTCACGCCGCGGTTGGTTGCGCACAATTGGAACGGCTTGAGGCTTTCGTCACGCGCAAGCGCGAAGTGGATATTTTCTATCGCGAGCTAAGCAAAAATCTCAGCGGCCTCGCTAGTTTTGCGCGGCCCCCGTGGGGCGAAAGTTCTTGTTGGTTTTCTGGAATTGTTCTCGATCCTCATTCCGCGCTCGGCGTCAACGAGTTGGTGCCGCAACTCGCGGCTCAGGGAATTGAGAGCAAACCCTTTTGGAAGCCCATTCACTTGCAACCGCCCTATGCCACAGCGCCGCGCACGCTCATGTCCAATTCCGAATCAGTTTGGACAAGAATCTTGACCTTACCCTGTTCCACCAACATCACTAACCTCGAGCTCGATCAAGTCGCTAAGGTCATGATCGCCGTTTTCAGCCGCAAAGCCGCATGAGATTCGTGAAGGCGTGGCCGTTTCATTTGGTCGTTATCGGAATCTTCTTTTTTCCCTATCTGGGCAACACTCAGTTCCGAGTGGATCAACTTGTGGGGATGGTCGCATTGGCGACATTTTTATTATCGATAGCGCACAAACCCATACCCAATGTCAGCCGCGATATGGCCGTGCTCTTTATGTGGGCGTTGCTTATTTTGCTGTGGGCTTTCGTGGTCACATTCGCCAGTCCCGGCCCTATGGTGACTGGTCTAAAATTAGTGAATACCTTTTCCTATTTTGCCGAAGGCACGGCGCTATTCTTCCTGTTGCGCGGTCGGTTGGTCGAAGAACACCAAGAATTTCTGGATGTCTTGCTGTTCTATTCGATCCTCATCAATCTGATTGGCGTGATCACCTGGTTCGACAATACTGGCTCATTCGCGCTCACCGTCGTGGAGTACTATGGCGGTGTGAAAAACAAGGCCTACGGTGAATTCGGTAACATCGGCGGCGAGTCCCTGGCCGCGGGACGCATCAGCTCGCTCTTTCCCCATTCACAAGCCTACGCCGTTTTTGATTTGCTGATTTACGCCATCGCTTACTCCAAGCTTTCCAGTTCGCCCTCCATGGTCAGTAAAAGCTTGGCGTTTTTCGCCATGCTCTTAGCGCTTGGCGGCGGCTTGATGACCGCATCCAAGACTTTCTTTTTAGCCTTCGGACTTATGCTAGTTTTACAAATGGGCCTGGGTATCCGCGCATTTATAAAACGACCCACCATTTCCTTGCCCATCCTCATAAGCGGAAGCTCCTTTGCCGCCGGGGTCGCCTACCTCTTTCAATACAGCCGTTTTATCCAAGATCATGTGCACCTCTTCACGCAAGGCGGGATTTTCACCATGTTTGCACCGCGGTTTGGCGCCGGGGGATACTTGGTCACATCCGGCACCATCGGCGCGATGCTCAAGCCGACGAACTTCCTGTTTGGCATGGGCCGGGTGGTGGATCGCTACTCGTGGTCCGACAACGGCTACATTCAGGTACTCACTTTTGGTGGCATTTTCTTTTTCGTGTTTTTCTACTCCTACATTGTCTACGTCATGTATTTATTCTGGAAATATCAGACTTCACAATATCAACAAATGTTGTTGATATTCTTCGTCGCCCTTTCCTGCAGCAACATGGGAACTTTTATTTTTCTTTTTCCACGCACTGCGCTGCTCACCACGGTGGTGGTGGCGGTGGTGATCGGGGTTGGGATGCGCGACCTTAAACGGCAGGTAACATGAGCCCCCCTGCGCTTGAGATTCGCCTGGCTGAAATTTCTGCACTGGAAATTGAGCAGACCGCCGGTTTGTTTAAAACCGTATGGCCGGGTGTGAAGCGCTTGACGCCCGAATATTTGACGTGGCTTTACGCCACGAACCCTTCTGGGCAAATGATCGGAATGAACGCCTGGTCTGGGAGCGACCTGGTAGGCCACTACGCGATCGTTCCCATCGATGCCAAAGATTGCGGGCAGTCGCGCAAGGCGGCACTTTCACTCAACACCGCGGTTCATCCTGGCTTTCGTGGGCAAGGATTATTTAAGACACTCGCTGAAAAATCCTACGCCCTCGCCGCCACGCTGGGCATTGATCATGTGGTCGGGGTCGCCAACGACAACAGTACGCCCGGGTTTGTCGGCAGTCTCAAATTTCAGCTGGTCTCGCCACTCACTGCGCGCTTGTTTACGCAGGCTCCCAAGCCCGCCCCGGCCAGCTTTGCTTGGCAACGGGACTGGACACCGCGGTCTCTGGAATGGCGATTGCGAAATCCAGCCGCTCTTTACACCTATCAAGTGCACAGTGAGGGCCTTGAGATCAATGCACCCACGCGCTACTGGGGTCTTAAGTCGGTGCTGCGATTTGAAAGCAAAGCGGAAAACCGTGCGGTCATCGAAAAATGTTTAACCCAAGTTCAGCAGCTACAGCCGCGGCTGTGGTTCGGCCTCAATGCAGGCCTGCGCTTCTCACCGGTCACCTCCGTGACTGTGCCTAAATTTCTGCGCCTGGCCGCACTCAATCTTATTTTTCGCTCGCTCAATGAACCTGGGCGCCGCTTGGAACCCCAGACTCTAAATTTCGCCGCTATAGATTTCGACGTTGTCTAACGACGGGCAATAACTCTTGGCGCAACTGCGCAAACGTCACAAAGTTATAATCTTCCGCCACCAACTCTTGCAACATGCGCGAGAAGCGCGCCCCCATGGCCGCCCTCCCGCCAAGAAGCCGCGCCTTTTTTAGCCATGATAGACCGGGTGGCAGCGGCAATGGAGTGGGCGCGAAATCGAGCGGGTGGGTGTAGAAACTGTAGTCAATCTCAGTCCGCATAAAACGCTTAAACAAGTGAAGTGTCAGCGGCCACGGTAACAGCCTGGTTCCGCCCCCCCCGTTGATAAAGTAGGCACTAAGGCCCGGCGCTCCCACTTGAAACTCGACAAAGTGGTCCTGGCTAAAAGTCTGCTTGCGCAGTGGAGTAAATCCCGCGAGATCGATCTGTGAGCTCTTGCGGCCCCGAGCCGTGCTGCTCGAATCGTATAAAAATCCGGCTTCAATGACTTGATTTAAGCGCGCCCGATCCATGCTAAACAGCGCTGCTCGATAGCCCTCAAGCGGAGCGGCGATAAAATCGCGATGGGCTTTTTGGCATTGATGCAGCTCCGCTGCAAACTGCACGGGGGTCATTTGCATGGGCGGAATGTGACTCCAACCATGCGACGCCAGTTCGTGACCGCGCTTCACCAATTGATTCCACTGCTGGCGCTTAGGCTGTAAGAGCTCGCCCAGTACAAAAAAAGTCCCGCGCGCACCAAATTCCTCGAGCGTGCCGGCAAATTGATCGACCACTTCCAAAATGGAAACGTCCCTTGCGCAACGTGCGGGATCGAGGTACCCCGTGTGATACCAATCTTCCACATCCATCGTCAGCACCGCGTATTTTTTAGGTTTAAAATCCATTAGGAGCTCATCGCTTCCAGCATTTCGCGGGCCTGGCGTTCGCGGCTATAATTCTTTGCCGCGGCAAAACTGTCGCGAGTGTAACGCGCGCGCAGTTCGTGATCGTGCGTGAGCTCCAATAATTTCAGCGCCAAGGCCTCCGGATTTTCCGCAGGCACCACACAGCCACAGCCACTCTCGAGCACGATTTTGCTGGCTTCGCCCGGGGGGCCCGCCAGAATCACGGGCTTGCCGCAAGCCATAGCTTCAAAAATTTTTGACGGAATCACTGTGGAAAGAATGGGACCGTCGCGCAACGAAACCAAAGCCATATCACAAATGCTCCAATATTTTACAATCTCGGCCTTGGGCTTTTGTTCGACGAACGTCACATTGCTTAAACCAAGCTCTTGCTTAAGCAGCTTCAAACGCGCAAGTTCGGAACCCGAACCCACAAACAGGAAGTGAACACTGCTTTTGCCCGCAAGCAGCTGCGCCGCCTTAAGAATCGATTCTAAACCGTGTGACAAACCCAAAGTCCCAATGTACGCCACCACGAATTGCCCTTGCAAACCTAAGCTCTCGACCAGAGCAAGGTCGGTCGCGGTGGGGTAAAACGCGTGCATCTCGACGCCATTAATAATGGTCTTCACTTTCTCCGCACTGACTTTACGGCGCATAAGATCCGCCCGAAACGATTCGGTGAGCGTCACCACCCGGCGCGCCTGATGGTATAAAAAAAGCTCCAAACGCTCGAGCGGCCATAAAATCCAATTGCTATCAATCACCCCGACCGCACCCAGCGCCGCAGGCCACAGGTCGGCAATTTCAAACACGAACGGCACGCGAAATACTTTTGCCAGCGCCCAGCCGCTCACGCCGGTAAAAAACTGCGGAGAGGTGGCAGCCACCACATCGGGCTTTTGTTCAAACACACCAAACATAATCGCTGTGATCATATAGGAAAGAAAATCAAGAATCCGCAGCACTGAACCTTCGTTGGCGGCGATAAAGGTTTTCACCCTCACCACTCTTATGCCCTCCACCATTTCCACCGTACGCCAAGCGTTTTTGTAACCGGGATAAACCCGGCCCTGGGGCTTATTCGGCGCGGAGGTTAAAATGCAGACTTCGTGTCCCCACTTCACCCAATAGCGGGCGCGCTCCATGACCCGCGAAGCCGCGGCGTTGGTTTCGGGCGGGAAATTATCGGTAAGAAAAAGAATCTTCATAGTCTGCTAGAGCCGCCAAAAACGAATTTTCTGCGTCTCCGCTTCGCTCGCCGTGAACAGGCCTTTGACATCTATCAAAACCGGGTTGTCGACCATCAGCTCCCGCACTTGCGCCATGCTCATCGCACGAAAGGGCTTGTGCGCCACGGCCATCACCACCGCGTTGGCTTTGCCCAGCTGCTGAGCCGGGGTCAGGCGAATTTTATACTCGTGCCAGGTTTCCTCAACATTGGCGAACGGATCATAGACCTGCACTTCGACCCCAAAGTTTTGCAGCTCACGAATAATGTCAATCACGCGCGAATTGCGAATATCGGGGCAATCCTCTTTAAAAGTTAAACCCATCACTAAGACTTTCGCGCCTCGAATAAAATGCCCGGCCAAAATCATTTCTCGCACCGCATTTTGCGCCACGTAAGTGCCCATCTCATCATTGATTCGACGTCCCGCCAAAATGACTTGCGGAATATAGCCCAGCTGTTCAGCCTTATGAGTCAGATAGTAAGGATCGACGCCAATGCAGTGGCCGCCCACCAGGCCCGGCTTGAAATTCAAAAAATTCCATTTGGTGCCTGCGGCCTGCAGCACCTCATTGGTGTCGATACCCATGCGGTGAAAAATCAGCGCCAGCTCATTGATCAGAGCAATATTTAAGTCGCGCTGAGTGTTCTCAATCACTTTGGCGGCCTCCGCCACGCGAATGCTACTGGCGCGATGCACCCCCGCAGTGACAACGCTTTCATACGTGGTGGCCACCCGCTCGAGCGCCTCGGCATCCGATCCCGAAACCACTTTCTTTATTTTAGTGAAGGTATGCTCGCGATCGCCGGGATTGATGCGCTCGGGGCTGTAGCCCACTTTGAAGTCCACCCCAAACTTCAAGCCCGACTCACGCTCCAGCACCGGGACGCAATCTTCCTCAGTCGCGCCGGGATAAACCGTTGATTCGTAAACCACGACCGCGCCCTTTCTCAACGCTCGTCCAATGGACGCGGTAGCCTTTAGCACTAACGACATATCGGGCCGGTGAGCGGTATCGACCGGAGTCGGTACCGTGACAATATGAAAGGTACACTGTTTTAGGTCATCAATAGAACTTGTATATTTCACGCGCGTAGACGCCAGGTCTTGGGCCGTCACCTCACCCGTATGATCGTGACCGCCACGCAATTCGGTCAGCCGGGCCTCGTTAATATCAAATCCCACCACCGTGGTTTTGCGTCCAAATTCCACCGCCACCGGCAAACCAACATAGCCTAGACCAATTACTGAAATGATTTCTTTCATTTGATTTATTCTCGCGCCGGCTCTCGCCAGGCTCAAGAAAAATACGCCGGTCTCGCCTGTGGGCGCGGAATTCTGGACTTTCAATATAGGTCAGATTCAAACATGATGTGAATTAGTTTATGAAATCACTATTACGAAAAATTATAGCTGTTCAAACCGCACTCCTAGCCTCTAGTCCAAGCTTTGCGCAATTGACGTCGACCACCGAATCGTTCAACAACACCGGCGCCGAATTCTTCGTCGGGCGCGAACTGGGTCGTCCGCTGGTGACGGTGAACTTACTCAGCGGGGTCGCGCGTCCCGGAGTCTATCATGTGCCGACCAAAACCAGTTTGCCCCAGCTTATCGCCTATGCCGGAGGCACCGTCACCAACGCCGACATTAATGACATCACTATCCGTCGCTTGGAAATGCAAAAGACTCAGGTGCTGACTTACAATCTTAATGACGTGATTGGCGGCAAAAACGAACTGCCGCAAATTGAAGATCGCGATCTGGTTCACATCAAACAACAGCCTTCGCTCGACACCACCCTGCGCTGGGTCGCGCTCATAGCCGGCATGGCGTCGATCGTGTTTTCGGTTTCTTCAACCAATCAAATTTTACATCACCCTTAGCGCTCGCGTTTGCATTCTATTTAGAGAATGCGCGAATGTACCAATCCAAAGCCTCATCAAGGCCAGCGCGAATATCGTAGCGTGGATCATACGCAAGGACCTTGCGGCCCGCCACGATGGAGGCTTGCGAGTGGGCGATGTCACCGGCGCGGGTTTCTCGGTAAACGGCCTCACGGGCTTTAAAGCCAGGGACCCGTGCTTGCAAGCGCTCGTTCAAATGACCGAACAATTGATTGAGGCTGGTGCGGGCATCGAGTGCGGTATTGAAAATCTGACCGTCGGCCTCGGCTTTGGTCGTGGTGCCCGCCAAAACATTCATCTGCACTACATTTCTCACATAGCAAAAATCCCGGCTGGTTTCGCCATCGCCGTTAATGTACACCGGGTCGCCGTGAAGCATGGCCTCGATCCACTTTGGAATTACCGCCGCGTAAGGTCCATTGGGCGATTGTCGCGCGCCAAACACATTGAAGTAGCGCAGACCAATCACACTCATCCCGTAGGTCGAAGCGAATACGCGACCATAGAGTTCATTGGCCACTTTGGTCACCGCATAGGGTGAAAGCGGTTGACCCGTACGTTCCTCCACCTTTGGTAGGTCGGTGTTGTCACCATAGACCGAACTCGACGAAGCAAACACCACACGTTTCACACCCGCATCCTTAGCGGCCACCAAAATATTCAAGAAGCCATTGACGTTGGAGTCGTTGCTGTTGATCGGATCTTTGATCGAGCGAGGCACCGAGCCCAAGGCCGCATGGTGCAAGACAATGTCGGTTTTAGTGCAAAGCTCGCGGCAGGTTCCCAGCTCGCGGATATCGCCTTCGACAAAATGCAATCGGCTCCAGGCCTCCGCCGGCAGTAGCGCTCGCAACTCAATCAAATTCTGTTTATATCCGTTGGAAAAATTATCGAGGCCCGTCACCTGCTGACCCCAACGCAAAAGATTTTCCACCAAGTGAGAGCCAATAAAGCCCGCGGCCCCGGTGACGAACCAGCGACGTGGATTATTTTTGAGCTGTTCGATCAGAGTTTCAAAATGAGTACTCATGGTTAAAATTGTACGCTAGTTCTAGGCAATTCCTACCGTCTATTCGCGGACCGGTCGAAAGCCCTAAACAGACTCTTAAAGTGGCTCTTTGCCAAAGTCAGTCGCAAACGGATTTGACAAAAGTCGGTCATAGCTGAAATTGCCGCCGACCTGCATGTTTAAAAATAAACCCGCTTGCTCGGTATCAAAATCTGCACCGCCTCGGCCCGGATCGGGCCGTTCATTTCCAGGGTAACCCCTTTCTCGGGAGCAAGGACCGCGCCGTTTTGAAAACTGACGGCGTCGAAGCTCATAGTGCTCGCTACTCGGCAAACGTGCGGGCCGGGCAAAATCAAAACCGTGCCCCTCGGATGGGTCTGTATCAGTTGCAGCAAACCTTGCGTGTCATTCAGCGACCAACTCACTTGCGCAGTCACGACTAACGCCAACAAAACCGCGATCATGGCAAACTACTAAATCCAGCCCCGCCACTGGTAAACGTAAAACCCAAGCTGTTCATGAAGGGCGAGCTTCAGAAGCTTAAAGTTAGACCAAGAAAACCAATCTGACGCGCGCGGGGCAGCTGGCACCGGAAGCGCGCAAACCACAAAACCCTGATGGGTAAAGACCGCGGCCGCGCGTCTCATATGAATAGACCACGTCACCAAAATAATTTCGGGCCCCAGGTGTTGGGCTGCAACCAACTCACGGGTGCGCCACGCATTTTCATTGGTCGTTAAGCTCTTGTCTTCGAGCCGCAAAGTGGGAGCGATTGCATCCGGCAATTCCAAGCGCAGAAAACGCGCGGCCAGTTCCGCCTCGGTGACGCTGGAACCACGCAGAGTCGGGCCCCCAGAAAGGATCACATTTCGCACCACCGACCCAGGCTCACGCAAAAATCGCGCCGTAGTATGCACTCGCTCCAGCGTCGCGATCGAGGGCATTTCCGGAGTGTAGATTCCGCCGCCGAGCACCACCAAGGTCGCCAAACGTGAGCGGCACTTCGACCTCTCCGCAGCCACTGACAATTGCTCGCTCGCGCTCAGCAACGGTTGTGCCACCAGCGACGCCACCAGAGTATTCGTGTGTAGCAATCCCAAGCCCAACGCTCCTAGCGCGACTGCAAAAATCCTCCCACGCTTGAGCGGCCCGCGAATTCCCATAGATGATAAGTGTATATTTACACGACCTGACCCGCAAGCCCGCACAAATCGCGATTGACCTTTGCGCCCGGCAATGTTTCGCTTTTAAGTAGAGGTACGACCTATGAACGTCTTAGTCACCGGTTCCGAAGGATTTATCGGCAGTCACTTGGTCGAAGGACTTTTAACCGCCGGACACTCGGTCCGCGCTTTTGTACAATACAATTTTCGCAACAATTGGGGATGGCTCGACGATCTGCCCCCCGATCGCCTGCGCGAAATCGAAGTCGTCACTGGAGATGTGCGCGATCCGTTTGTGGTGCGCAAGGCCGTCCACGGAATGAACCAGGTATATCATTTGGCCGCCCTCATCGCCATTCCCTATTCCTATCGGGCTCCGATGGAATACGTGCAAACCAATGTGATCGGTACCCTTAACGTCGTGCAAGCCTGCCTCGACGAAGGCGTCGAACGGGTCATGCACACCTCAACCAGTGAAGTTTACGGCACCGCTTTGCGCGTTCCTATCGACGAAGCTCATCCGCTGCAAGGCCAGTCGCCTTACTCCGCCAGTAAAATCGGCGCGGATAAAATTGCCGAAAGCTTTCACCTTGCTTTTCAACTTCCGGTGGTCACCGTGCGCCCATTCAACACTTACGGACCGCGCCAGTCGGCCCGAGCGGTGATTCCCACTATTATCGCTCAAGCCCGGGCGAGCGACGCTATTCAACTTGGCGAACTCACCGCCGTTCGCGATTTCAATTTCGTGACCGATACAGTCGAGGGCTTCTTACACGCGGGGCGCTCGCCCAAAGCGGTGGGCGAAACGCTGAATTTTTGCCAAGGTAAGGGCATCACGATTGGCGAACTCGCGGCCATGATTCTCGCTATCATGAACATTAAGAAGGAAATCAAAACCGATCAGCAGCGGTTCCGCCCGCCCCAAAGTGAAGTGATGAAACTGATCGGCGACAACCGTAAAGCGCGCGAGCTTCTGGGTTGGACGCCAAAAACTAAATTGGAAGACGGCCTGCGCGCGACGGTGGATTGGATTCTCGCCCACCCTGAATTTTTTAAGGCCGAGATTTACAACCAATAAGGTTGAATTACCCCCCACATTCATCCTATATGAATGTGATGTCCCTCCTGCAACTGCAAAACGGCGCGAAGCACTTCGGCCTCAAAATCCTCTTTGACCAAGCCAGCTTCGCCGTGAACGAAGGTGAGCACATCGGCGTGATCGGCCCCAATGGCGCGGGTAAGACGACACTGTTTAAAATCCTCGTCGGTGAGGAAGCGCTCGACAATGGGCAACTCACACGCGCGCAAAATC
>JANXMF010000049.1 GCA_025354795.1 Pseudobdellovibrionaceae bacterium | reverse complement strand
CTTTTCACGTTCAAGCAAAAGCGACGTGCGAATCGAGTCCACCCGCGTGCGCAGGTCGGCACTCTCATGTTCATTTAAACTACGCAGCAAAAAGTCTTGGGCCGAAAGCAAGTTCTGATCCACGAATGCAAGGTCCCCGGCCCAGCGATAAATTTTTGAGCGCTCTTCACTATTGAGCCACGGGCGCAGTTGCTGGAGTTTATCAATGGTTTTCCAGGCCGAACGGCGATCCGACTTAGTCTGTTGCTCGGCCAGCAACAAAATGGCCCTGACATAGGCGGTTTTCAATTGTGGCGCCGCCGGATCATACAACATCCATTTAGGTTGGGCATCCACGCGGTTCACGGCCGCACTTACGGCCGCAATGGAAAACTCGTCTTGTTTATCGCGCAGCTGCGCGCACATCAGCTGATTCCATGCCAGCCAAGGTGCGAGGCTCTTTCCCAACGTGTAAGACTTTTGCACGGCCGCGAGACAACGGGCACGGTCTTTGGCTTGTAAAGCTTTCTTCGCTTCCACCATCAGAGCGATGAGCGGCCCGCCCTTGACTTTGATCTTGCTGTCATACATCCAGCGCGGCGCTTCTAGGTTTTGCTCCATCGACACACTGATCATGGTCACGCCAGCGGCGGCGAACACCTTTGGGCTAAATAAAATCAGTAGAATCAGTAGAATCAAAAAACGTGAACTAAGCATCTTGAATCTCCGCGAGCGCGATGGCCCGGTTCATCGTAGTTTCGAACTCTTGAATCAAAGCTTCGAGTTGGGTTTTGTCGATGCGCCCGCCCAGCAGGTTTTCGGGCGCAAAGCTTAGGGCTTCACACTGTTCGAGCAGCTTATGAAACGCGCCCGACAATTCGTTGCGTAACGACGGTGGCGCGTGCTCAAGCAGCAGCGCCAATTCTTGGTGGGCGCCACCCTGCTCGGTGATTTGCCCGAGCATATAGTAAGTGGCGTTAGTCAGCTCCACCCCCACACGGCGCCAATCGCCGGTCGCGGCTAGGTCACGCATTGCCTTGGTCCGGCGTTTCAGCACAGCCTTGAGACTTGCACGTTTGGGTCTGCGCCGTAAAAATAGCCAAGCTTGCGACGCCATTATGCTGAGTGCGCCTAGGTAGGCTAGGATCGCAAAATAGAATCCGAAACCCGTGGAACCAGTCGACACATCCACGGACAACGCCGGCAGCGCTGGATCTTCATTGGCCACCGCTTTTTCCGGAGTCACCGTGCCTGGCAAAACCGGGTTTGCGGGACTGATCGCCGAACCGGTGACCGTTATATTTAACGGTTGCGAAGCGATCTCCGAGAATTTCTGGCTACTAAAATCAAACACCGACACGGCCACTGGCGCGATCTTAAATACGCCCGGCTCGTGAGGAATAATCATCACTTCGAATTCTTTAAAGCTAGTGCCGTCCTTAATAAACTTGGCTTGTGATTTTTGATCGTAAAGTTCAAAGCTTGCCGGCAAATCTATTTTCGGCAACTCGATCAGTTTGGCATTCCCCTGCCCTTCAATGCGTACGCGCAAAGTCACCGGCTGATTGACCGCGCCGGTGGGCGGTTCAAACTGCGCCGTCATGCGGAAATGCCCGACCGCCCCCGAAAAGTTCGCCGGCCTGCCGTTGACGGGAACATCCACCACCTCGATCGGAATGGCGCGACTGGCTTTAGTGAATTGATAGGGATGACCAAAACCAAAACTTGAGGGTGTAAGAACCGTGCATTTCGCCTTATAGGGATCGATCGTCACCGTGCCTGCGTGAATGGGAAACAGCGCATAGGACACTAAGAGCGCGCGCTGGTAGGCAACACCATTGAGCGCGACTTGTTCAAAATTTAAGCGCGTCGCCATTTCCAGTTCTTCTTTCCAGAAGCCCTTGAGGTCCGGATATTTCAACGTGTCGATGTCGCGCACTTGGCCGCGGGTATAGAGATAAAAGTTGGCGGTGATCTGCTCGCCGACGTAGACTTTCTTTTTGTCGGATTCCGCCAAAATGAAAAATGCCTCCTCGGGATTTACTGGCGGCTCCACCTGACCGCCGCCACGGTGCCCAGGCAAAGCTCCGCGCGGCACCTGGCGCTGGAGCATTTGATTGAACAACTCCTCCATCTGGTCCATTTCTTCAAACGGATCTTGGCGTTGCTGACCGCCACGGGCTTGAGGCGGTGCTTGGCGCGCGGAATTAGCGGAGATCACGATCTCTTTGGTGTGATAAGTTTTGCCCTCGACCACCACTGGAATTGCGGGAATCGTGAGTGCACCTTTTTGTTGTACGGCGAGCAGAAAATTAAAATTGCGCGACTGGGTGGTGAGAAATTTTCCATTGATAAAAGAGCTGCGAGTTTCCACCCCGGAAGACTTATTGATCACTTCGAAACCGCTAAGCGGGGGAAGACTCGGCTCCTCCACCTGAATGCTGTTTTGGGCTCCCACCGCCACCGTGAGATTGATCACGTCGCCCAAACCCACTTGATTGCGATCCACGGTAGCGCTGACCGTGACGCCTTCATCCGCCCAAGCCGCAGGCACCACGGACAGTGCAAAAAACATCGCTATGCAAAAATCCCTCATGCTACCAATCCTTACCTCGGGGCGCCTCTTTGACACCCTTTTCATATTCGTTGGCACGAACCGACTGCTCTTGATTCTTAATTTCATCCAAAATTTTCTTCACGTCCTGGGGAGTCAACTCTTTGCTATCAAAAGGCTTGGGCTCGCTCGGCTTGCCATTTTGAATGGGCCCGTCCTTGTTTTGTGGCTTGTCACCATCTGGTTTTTCCTGAGGCTCCTTGCCGTTCGGGTCCTTTTTTTGATCCTTATCCTTACCCTTGCCGCCGCCGCCGCCCTGCTGCCACAGAAGTTCAATATTGGTTTTGACTTCCTTCGAGTTGGGATCCATCGCAAGCGCGGCCTGATAGCTCTTAAGCGCCTCGTCGATTTTTTTTTGTTTAGCCTGCACGCCGCCGATATTAAAAAGCGCGGCAAAACGCAGCGGCGCGGTCTCGGGCAGCAAGTGCAGCACGCTCGCGTAGGCCTTTTCGGCCTTTTCGTACTCTTCGTTCACTTCAAACGTTAGCGCCAAATTCATCAGGATCTCGGGATTAAACGGATCAGGCTCAAGCGCTTTCAAAAACCGCTGATAGGCCGCGTAGTAGGATTTTTGCGCAAAGCGCGCCACACCCTCGGCATTGCGCCAGTAAGACTCGAGCGGAGTCGCCCGTGCCGGCGGCAAATAAAGCAATAAAAGAAGTAGCTTTGTCATTGCTGCTTCACCTCAAAACGCCCTTTCCAGATGCGACCCTCGCGCTGGCGTCCGCCCAATAATAGCTCGAGCAAAGCCAGAACGATACCAGTAAACAAAAACAGTTGATAGTGTTCGCTGTATTGATTCACTTCCATGGTGGCGAACTGAGTCCGTTGAAGCGCGTCGATATTGGCTTTTAAGCCGCGAACGGCATCGCCGCCAAAGGTGACCTGCTGAAATGTGCCCTTTCCGGCTTGGGCGAGTGCTTTAAGTGAGTCGTCGACAAATTTGGTGTTCACCACCTCGCCATTCTTATCTTTTTTATAGCCAAGTAAATTGCCGTTGTTGTCACGCACCGGAATTTGTCCGCCGTTTTGGGTGCCAAAGCCCAGCGTGAAAATCCGCACGCCTTCGGCGGCGATTTTTTCGGCCGCCCCGACCGCGCCCTTTTCGTTGTCCTCACCGTCTGACACAACTACAATCACTTTTGTAACGTGTAAGTGTTCGTCTCCTTCGAGTCCTCCGCGCTGAAGAGCGGTGTAAGCTTCGGTAAGAGCTTTACGAAAATCCGTACCTTGAGTCGAAACCGTATTGGTGTTGAGCGAATCGATGTACATTTTCATGGCGGCTTTGTCATTTGTCAGCGGCGACAGGGTGACCGCCGAGCCCGCAAAGGCAACTAGCGCCACTTTATCACCGGAGAGGCTGTCAATGAACCGATCGAGTTCACGGCGCGCGAGCTCAAGGCGGGACGGCCTCACGTCCTCGGCGAGCATGCTGTTTGAAACATCCACCACCAGCGCGATCTCAAGGCCTTCGCTTTTAGCCTTTTCGTGGGTTTCTCCGGATTGTGGCCGGGCCAGGCCGAGCACAAAGAACGCGAGCGTCAAACACTGCAAGAAAACTTTGAACTGGCGCTTTTGTACCGCCACCGAGCGCATCAAAACCTTAGCGATGCGCGGTGAAATTTTTGCGTTGATCACCTGACGGGTGTGCTTGTTCGTCCACCACAGCAAAAAACACACCACCGGGATGAGCCAGAGAAACTGCAAGGCGGCACTGTCGGCAAAGCGAAATTCAAACATCTAGGGCCCTTTCCGGAGCAAGGTGGCGCCCATAAATAAAGCCAGTACGTAGAGTATCACCGACCATTTGAGATAGGGCGGAAACAACTCCGCATAGCGGGTGAACTGTGAAGTTTCAATATTGGTTTTCTCCAGCGAATTGATTTCTTTAAACACACTGCGAAGCGCGTCGCCATTGGTGGCGCGCCAAAATTTTCCGCCGGTCTCGGTCGCCATTTTTCCCAGTAGCTCGGTGTTAACGCTCGAATGAATTGGGCGATAGCGTTTGACCTTGCGGCCAAACACATCTTCGACCACCACCGGCAGTTGGGAGTCACCGTCACGGCCAATGCCGATCGAATAGATGCGGATATCGTAACCCTTGGCGATATCAATCGCAGTTTCGGGATCAATCGTGCCGGTGTTGTTTTCGCCATCAGTGAGCAAAATGATCACCCGGCTCTTGGCGGTCGAGTCCTTAATGCGAGCGACGCCGTTGGCGAGTGCCACACCAATGGCCGTGCCCATTTTTAGATTCTTTGCGGTCTCCACTTCGGAAAGATTCTTTAGTAGCAGCGGATAGTCGAGCGTCATCGGCACGCGTGTATAGGACTCACCGGCGAACACAATCAGGCCGATGCGATCTGACACGCGGCCCTTGATAAATTTAGACATGGTGTCTTTGGCGCACTCAATGCGATTTTCTGGATCCATGTCTTCAATCAACATGCTGTCGGAAATATCAAACACGATCATGATATCTATGCCTTCAACATTGCGTTTGACCTTGGTGTCGGCCTGTTGCGGCCGCGCCAGCGCGACAATGGCAAGCCCTATAGCCAGTCCCTTGACCAAATTTGGCAGCCAATGCAATTTGGCGCGAAGTCCACGATTGACCTTGAGAAAGCCAGCGATATGGGAAAACTGCATGGCCGGAGTGCGCTGGCGGCGGGCGTACCACATCCACACCACGACCGCGGCCAGAGGAATGAAGAGTAAAAAAGCCCACGAACTTGCCCACGTCATTTACCGCCACCTCGCTCGAGGCTTTCGGCCACGTCTAAACTCAAACGATAGAGTTGTTCGACGTCCTTCACTTCAATATGCGCGCGCGCTTTAAGTTGCAAAAGTTCGCGTAAGGTTTTTTTGAGCGGTACGGACGAGGCGCGATAGACCGCGCGGTGGCGCTTGCGCAAATCATTCAATATATTGCGATCCGACCAATCGAGCGTGGGAATTTGATATCGTCTTAGTAAAAACAAACGGAATTCACGGTTCAAATCTTCAGCGATGAGCCTGACCTCACCAGGCTCCTTCACCGCATTCAGCCGGCGGCGAATCTGTCGAGCATCGCGAAAAAATTGATGCAGTGGTGGAAGTGCCGTCTTATGGCGTTGCAAATCCACTAGCATGCGCCGGCGCTGAATATACTTCCACACTTTATGCACCACAACCACCACCAGCAGCACCACCGCCAGCCAAAATGCCACGATAAACCAAATCGGTAGACTCAAAGTAAACGGTCCAAACGGCGGCACCGGCTTTGGCTGCTGTTTGGGATCGAGCACCGACTTCACTTGCCACTTGGGCTTTATCGCTTCAAAGCCATGTTCGTCCGGCTGACCCGCGGATTGCAGCACATGCACATATTCCGGGTTGTAATCGCCGGCCTTGTAGCCCGTCACCACATACTGCACATCGTTTGGATCTTGCTTCACGACTTGCAAAATCGCCAGAGTGTATTGCTCCTCAGGTTTGGAATAGGTCAACACTAGCGGCGTTTCGATCCACTGAACCGCGATATCGCCGTGACATTTCCAAGTGAATTTGGTGCCGACTGTGAGGGAGTCGAGCCCACCCTCGAGCGGCAGAAATTCACAGTTCCAAACCGGCAGTTCACTCATCGCCGGCTCCGGCGTCTAAAAAAATTCAACAGCGGCGTCACCAAATCCTTTTCGGTGCGAATGGGAATGACATCGACTTGCGAACGGCGAAGTTCACTTTGGCGCGTGGCGGCCTTATCGTTTAAGTATTTTTTATATTCGCGCTGAAAGGCCGGTGACGAAGTGTCAACCGTAACCACTTCGCCGGTCTCGGAATCTTCGAGGTCGAGCAATCCCAGCGCCGGTATCTCGGCCTCGAGCTGGTCTTCGATCACCACCGCAACTGTATCGTGCTTTTTGTTCAAACGACGCAAGCTCATTTCGAAATCTTGATCCAGGAAATCGCTGACCACAAAAACGTGGGCCTTTTTCTTAAGCACCGCCAGCAAGTGATCGAGGGCCAAACTAATATCGGTGCCGCGCGAGGCGGGCTGATGATAGTAAAGCTCGCGCAGAATGCGCATGCACTGGCCGCGGCCTTTTTTGGGTGGAACGTAGAGTTCGATTTGATCGGAAAACAACACCAGCCCGACGGCATCCTTGTTGCTGACGGCGGTAAAACTGAGGAGCGCTGAAACATGGGCCGCGACCTCGCCCTTGAAATAAGACTGGCTGCCAAAATCTTCGGAGCCGCTGACGTCAACCGCCAGCATCACCGTCATCTCGCGCTCTTCATCGTGCTTTTTAATGTAAACTTTTTCAGTACGGGCATAGAGCGGCCACGCGATCAGGCGCACATCATCGCCGGGCACGTACTCGCGGAACTCTGAAAAAGTCATGCCCTGGCCTTTAAAAGCCGAGTGATACTCCCCGATAAATAAATTGTTCACTTGTCTACGGGTCTGGATCTCAAGGAGTTTAACCTTCTTCAGCAACTCAGGCGGTAAGCTCAAGTTACGGCACCTCAACGTGATTTAAAATTTCCTTAACCACTCCATCGGTCGTCATGTTTTCAGCCTCGGCCTCGTAAGTCAGCAAGAGCCGGTGGCGAAGCACGTGATAAGCGATGCCCTTGACGTCATCGGCGGTCACATAACCGCGTCCACGGATAAAGGCGTGGGCCTTCGAAGCGCGCGTCAAGCTGATGGTGGCGCGCGGCGAGGCGCCAACTTCAATCAGTGGTATCAATTGCGCAAGCCCATGCTCCTTCGGCTCGCGGGTACTCATCACTAGTTCCACGATATAATTCTTGATTTTATCGTCAACGTAAATCTGGTCGGCGGTGTCGCGCGCGCGCAGCAGATCCTCGCGGGTGCACACGCGCTCGATGGCGGTTAGTTTGTCGGTCGACATGCGATTGAGGATTTCCATCTCCTCCGCGCGCTTTGGATAATTGACGATAATTTTAAACATGAAACGATCCATCTGCGCTTCGGGCAACGGATAGGTTCCCTCTTGCTCGAGCGGATTCTGCGTGGCCAAAACCAAGAAAGGTTTTTCCAACACATAACTGGTATCGCCAATCGTCACCTGTTTTTCGGCCATGGCTTCAAGCAATGCGCTCTGCACTTTTGCGGGGGCGCGATTGATCTCATCGGCCAAAACGATATTGGTAAAGACCGGGCCGCGACGGGGCGCAAACTCCCCCGTCTTCGGATTGAAAATCATAGTGCCGATCAAATCCGTGGGCAGCAGATCGGGCGTAAACTGGACGCGCTGAAAACCCAGATCGATGGCTCGCGCCACTGACGAGATCGTCAAGGTCTTCGCGAGGCCTGGAACGCCCTCGAGCAGCACGTGACCACCGGTCAATAGCCCCATGAGGATGCCCTCAAGCATTTCGCGCTGGCCGACGACCACTTTGGCCACCTCTTTCAGCATGCGGTCGACAAAAACGCTTTCTTTTTTGATCGTTTCGTTTAGGGCCATCAAGTTGAAATCCACTTTTGCACTCCTTACGGCTTGTCCTTTGCGATAGGATTTAGTTTAATCCAGGAATGATTGCGATGGCGAGAGTTGATTGATGAAAAGTGGACTGAATCCCAAATGGCGAATTTGGCTTTTTCTAATGGCCGCAAACGCCGCATGGATGGCGGCCGCGTGGCTGTGGGTGGAGCGCGAAACTTGGCTGTGGATTATCCCGATTGCGCTAAGCATTAATTTTGTGCTTATGACCTACGATCAGGTTATTCACTTTCGTGCCTTGGTGGGTCATCCAATGGTGGGGCAAGACTCGTGGGGAATATTAAAAATTATTAATGAGCTATGTGAGCGCATGCACGTCCCGCGGCCCAAAGTTTTTTTGATTCCGCGGCGAAACGCGCAGATTTTTTCCTACGGTAAGAGCAGTGCGGGCGGAAGGCTTTTCATTACCCAAGGTATTATTGAACTTTTGACGCCCAAACAAATGCGGGCGGCTCTGACTTTTCAAATCATCACCATACGCTCCTCCTATAATGTGCTCAACTACTGGGTCGCGGCCGTTTTGGATTTGGTTTACCGCGCCGGAAAAGCCTGGGAGCGAGTGTGCACGCTGATTTTCGGTTGGTCGCCCCCGCTCTCGACCTGGCTGGTGTGTCCGTGGATCTGGTTTATGCACGTATTTTTGCTCGGCGCCGCGGATTTCCACCGCCTAGATCTAGAAACCGCCCGGACCCTCGAAAATCCCGAAGACTTAGCGCAAGTGTTATGGAAAATCGATGCCTATGCGCAAACCCGGCCGTGGAATGAGCCGTGGATTTTTGCCCATATGTGCATGGTGAGTCCCCTACGCGCCGGCGGTCATTTCGCAGGTTTAAGGGTGCAACCCGCCTTGCAAGACCGCATTAAGAATTTAATTGGCCGTTTTCCGTTATAAAATCCTTGCTTTTTTTCGGTTGCGACGGGCAAATTTGGGGCTGCTGAAGGGAGTGTATTTATGTCGTCTAAAAAAGAAACCTTACCCGTCACATTTTCGACTCTTCTACTCTCACTGGCCTCTTCGGCGGTGCTGGCGATGGGTCTGGAAAAAAATCCGCAGACCAATGAATATAGTAAGGATCTGGAGTTGGCGGAATTTAATATCGATATGTTGCGCCTACTAAAAGACAAGACTAAAAACAATCTCAACCCTGACGAACAGAAATTTCTGGACACCGTGATCAACGACCTGCAGCTAAAATTTGTTTACGTTTCGCAAACGGCGGCGGCGGCCCCCACCACATGAAAAAATGGCTCGGGCTCGTTGGCTTTTTCGCGGGTTCACTGACGCTGGCCGAAATTCCAAAGATAAAGGCGGGCGAGCCTCTCCCTGCCAATCTCTTTATCGAGCTCGCTAAGGCCGTCAACCCTTCGGTGGTCAATATTTCCACCACCTATCTTCCGCGCCAACGCCAGCTGCACGATCCGTTTTTTGATCTGTTTGAACCGTTCATGGGCCAGTCTCCCCACGGCAATTCGGTGGCGCCACAACAGTCGCTCGGCACCGGATTTATTATTCGCGAAGACGGTCTGATCGTGACCAACAATCACGTCATCGACCACGCCGACGTGATCAAGGTGCAAATTTCCGAAAACACCAAAGAAGTTTTTGATGCGAAATTGATCGGCAAAGACGCCAAGACCGACATCGCTCTAATTAAAATCAACGCCAAACGCAAACTCACGGCGGTTAGACTCGGCAGCAGCGCCGAAGTGCAAGTGGGCGAGTGGGTCGCAGCCTTCGGCAACCCGTATGGCTATGGCCACACCATGACCAAAGGAATTATTTCAGCCGTCGGCCGCGAAATCGACGAACTCAATTTATTTCCGTTTATGCAAACCGACGCCAGCATTAACCCCGGCAATTCCGGCGGCCCACTGGTCAACACCTCAGGCCAAGTTATCGGCGTCAACACCGCCATCGACGCCCGCGCCCAAGGGATCGGCTTTGTGATCCCCATCGACAATGTGAAAAGTATCCTGCCCCAGCTTGAAAAAGAAGGCGGCATTCCGCGTGGCTTTATCGGCGTACAGATGGCCGATATCGACGAAGAAGGGGCAGCAACCCTGCACCTTAAAGAGACCGAAGGCGCCTTGATCACGCAAATTTGGCCTGGCACGCCCGCCGCCGCGGCTGGCATCCAGCCCTACGATTTGATCGTCGAATTCGCCGGGAGCAAGATCACTTCGACGCGCGATTTGACCAAGACTCTCGCGACCACTCCGGTAAATAAACAAGTTTCGTTGAAAGTGATCCGCAATGGCAAGAGCAAAGGCCTGAGTATCAAGGTGGGTGCGCCGCCCACGCGCGAAGGATTACGTGCGAGCGGTAAAACCGGCGGCAAACAAATTGAGGGTCTAAAGCCATCGCTCGACATCGGCATCGTGGTGGCAGACTATGGCGCCGACGTGGCATTGAAGTTTAGTCTGCCCAAAATGTCAGAGCCAAAACCAGTGCTGTTGCTGGTTGAAGAAGGCAGTGTGGCCGCGCTCGCGGGCTTGAGTTCTGGCGATATTATTTTGGATGTCAATCGTACGCCTACCACTCGCGCTCGTGATGTCATTAAGGCTTTGAAAGCGCACACCATTAATATTTTTCGGGTGCTGAAACAGGACCGCGTGGTCTTAATTTCCCTTCGCGCGCCCTAGGCCGGTGTCCTCCCTCCGTAATCGCTTCGCGGGACTCGCCTTCTCCGTCTCATTCTGAGCCACAACAACGGTGGTTTTGCGCCTCTCCTAAAGTCTGGGTCGATTTTTGCCGTTAAATACTAGGAACGCGTGTATTCACCCGACTAATGCCCGTGAAACTCATCGGATGTCTTGCAGCTAAAGAGAGGAACAGCATATGAAAATCACTGAGGTGAAAATCTATCCGGTTAACGAAGAACGCCTGAAAGCTTATGTTACAATCACAATTGAAAATTGCTTTGTGGTTCGGGACTTAAAAGTCATCAAGGGTCATGAAGGCCTTTTTGTAGCGATGCCGTCAAAGAAACGCAAAGACGGTCAGTTTAAGGATATTGCCCATCCCTTGAATCAAGAGACGCGCAATGAAATTGAAAACGCCGTATTTACGGCGTTTGAGAATGAAATTCGCTCAATCGGCGCGCATTTAACGGACTTTGAACGGCAGCCGTCTCGCGCGCTCGCAGCCAGTGGTCACGACGAAGAGTGAGTTTTTAGGCGCGGCCAAATTATCGCACAGCGCATCAATCAGCCAAGGTGGCAAGATAACGAATCTTTCAGCGTTAGTTTTACTTGCATTCCCCCCTGAGATATTGGAATGCTAGTCGTCACTTTGAATCGTGTTGGGGCGTCGGCAAGCTGGTAAGCCTACAGATTTTGATTCTGTCATTCGCAGGTTCGAGTCCTGCCGCCCCATCCAATTTTAAACTAACCCACTGAAAACAGTGGGTTTTTTTATGTCTAAAATCGGCGTGCGGGAATTTGCGGGAAAACACCTGTCCCGAACATCTGATCGGGCGCCCCATCCACTTGAAAAACTGCACCGAGAGCGTTCGAAACCTTCAGCTTCTGCCCATCCGTCTCGCCCGTGTATTTCCGAGTCACACGCACTGACGAGTGACCGAGA
>JANXMF010000030.1 GCA_025354795.1 Pseudobdellovibrionaceae bacterium | reverse complement strand
CCTCCGAAGACGGTTCGATAAATTGGATGAGGTCACGCCTTTTGCGACGGACACCGAACTGGCGTCAAAAATCGCAAGCTATGGAATTTTTAGAGAGATCGGGACAGTAAACGACGAATTGGCCCGTTTCATTTTTGACCTGACAACTTCAAAGCCCGTGCCGCTAGAATCATTGAAGGCAGAATTAGTAGTATGGAATGGCCTCTTTGGAGTGCGAGTATTTTCCACTGACAGTCAGCGATTAGAGCTAAGAACAAAAGGCTTCTATGAGGTCATTCATCCTCATCTTTCAACAAACGAAGATGGATCGCTTCACTCCCTTTTTATTTTTCCGGCGATTATCGACAGGATCGCGCAAAGTGAGGGTGTACATTTGGTTATCGTAAAATCGTGGGGCGCAAATTCAATATTCGGCGGATTTGATCCGGCAAAAGGATATTATCAAACAAACTTCTGGGAAATAGAAAACAACGATGCACTCAAATTTTCGGATCTTACTCGACAAGGGAAAGTTGCTTTCATGGGCACGCATGATTTGATTGCCCATATCGCGGGTATCGATCGAAACCATTGGCCACTTCTAAAACAAAACGCCGACCGAGTTTACAATGCCATCCATTTTTATTTTAACTCAGCTTCGAAGCCAAGTATATCTGCTCTTATTTTGCCGTACACAATCGGAGTTGTTCTCGATGATCTGGCGCAACCGCCTAGCTATAGCTCCAGAAATCACATAGCGGTTTTAGATGAGTTGCTTAGAAAGATATCGAGGAGCGAAATCCCGCCGAACTTACCAACATTGTTAACTCAATTTCCGGCAAGTTTTCAAAAGACTATCGACCTTTCACGGACACCGGATATCGAAAAGAACCCCTCAGAAATCAAAGAAATGATCAATCTCCTCGTTCAGGATATTCTCAAGGCCTCGCTCCTAAATGCCAACTAGATACTTTCCCAAACTCGACTCATCCAGCCGAGCGCATCGGGGTCTTTGCAGATTAACTTAACGGTCTGTTGGCAACTGTAGGGACAGCCCGTGACGTTGAGGTACACGAAATCTAATTCCTTCACATAGTAATCCGGAAGATAAGCCAGAGCATGTCCGCGCTGGATGAGCTTTTCCATAATTTTAAGTCCACTTGCCCGGTATCGTATCTGCCTAGGAAATTTGTCGTCTCGCCAACCATCCAAAGAAGCAGAGCTAGAAATTTTACCGAGCATTGCTGATTCGGGAGATACAAATGGAAATTTTAAAACTTCTTCGACTGGAATTTTTGAAGTTTGAGAAAATTTTTTAAACAGCGGATGCTTCGATGAAGCACAAGTTTTGAATTCAACTTTGGACAAAACTTTCGATTTAAGACCTTGTGGAATGTCGCCCGTAAGTATGCCAAAGTGAGCTTCGCCGTCTTCTATCTGTTGAATTACTTTACCTTCAGTACGAGTTAAAAATTGAAATCGAGAGTGAGTAAAGGCCTTGTGAACACTTTCGGAAAGATTAATTCCGTAATGGGTATGCAAAATCTCTTCCGCACTGATGACCACGTTCAAGGTCCCTTTTTGGCCGCTGAGTTCAATTTTGGCGTCTTCTTCGAGCTGTACGATGAGAGCTGCGCGCTTCTTTAGAGCCAAACCTTCGGGCGTGAGTCGAATATTTCGACCTTGCTTGTAGAAAAGAGAAATCCCTAACTCGTCCTCCAGACGAGAGATCGCCTTGCTTAGCGATCCTGGGGACACATTTAGGCCTTCTGAGGCTCGATGCACATTTTCATTTTGAGCAACCGCTAAGAAGTAGCGTAATTCAAATATTTCCATAATCGAAACATATAGTTCAAATACATTTCTTTTTCAAGAAGTCTGTTTGGACTATTGTTTCTCATAAATGGTCCTGGATTCAACTATTGCTATAATAAATGCTTCCAAGCGTGAATCTAGTAAACTCATATTTTATCATCAATAACTCAAATAAATGAATTATTCAACTCGTTAAAAATTGATTACAAACGATCTAGAAAAAAGCAAATGAGGATAAAAAAATGAAACCCCTTCTTTTAATGATTTTAGGAACGCTGTCTTTCAGTTTTAGTCAAAGTGCCCAAGCAAATAATGATCCCAATTGGCAGTTGGTTCATTGGGGCGAATGCCTAATGCAAGAAGTAGCTTATGGATACCAGACTGGCGTCTGGACGCGCTATATCCCCCATTGGGGACCAGATACACAAACAGCATGCTTAAGACACACCTCTGCAACTGGCTCTCCCACAGGTTCATCCAGCAATGCATTGGGTCGTCCTACAGTTACGATTGCCTGTCAGACGGTAAATGGCAAAGTAGTTCGCCTCACTGGAGATTCAGAGCTTGCAGCTAGCTACGTTAATGGAAGATACCGGTATAACATTCAAGCAGTTGCGTACGGAGCTGGTACAGCCGCTACTAGTCGATTAAAAGGCTATGTCGAAGTTGCAAGTGAAAGTGTTGGAAACAAAACTCAGTTAGCGACAACTATGGAATTATCTGACGCTGAGTCGACTCTTCCGCGTTTTATGTTCAGGTATGTCCTAAATCAGCAATATATGAAAGGCAAACTGACTGGCGTGGACTCTTACGGGCGATTCATTGAGACATAGGCGATATAAAGCCCGAATTGTTCAAGTCTAACATCTAGGTTTTCCTTGGTTCTTGTTTAAATTGTGTGAGTGGAATGGGTCTTTGGCAACGAATTTCACTGAGTTTTGAAATTTGCGACGAGTTTTTGATATATTGAGAGTGTTTTTTCAGTTTTAGATCGAACGAATCCGTTGCAGATAAATTACTTAGAGCGTGTTTAAGAAGTATCGCGCTACAGACTTAGGTCCTGCAGATCTAGCCTAACGTCGCAATAAAAATCAAAATTTAAGAATGAGAAAACGATATCCCACTGACCTTAAGGAAGAGGAATGGGAAATCATTGAGC
>JANXMF010000001.1 GCA_025354795.1 Pseudobdellovibrionaceae bacterium | reverse complement strand
CAACATGGCAAAGCCTGGCGGGCGAATTCCGAAGGAGGATATTTTTGTTTTCATTGAGACGATGAAGGCAGCACGCCCTGACCTGCTGGAACAGGTCAGAGCTGATATGTTTACGGCGCTTAAGTTTAGGTAGGCGAATTTAGTCTCGAAGGCAAGTCTCGTTCGAATAAATTTAACCGGCCCCTTTTGGGGGCCAAAGGAGTTTTATGATTAAAGAGATTACGGATTTTGTTATGAAGAGGATTAACGGCGAGCGGGAAATTATTCCAGCTCCAAGGGTTTTGAAACCGAGAGAACTGGCAGACGTCATCACCATACGCGATGACAATCTTGGATCTCAAAGATGTACCAACATCAGTTGGGTGTTTGGTGATTGGCACCCTAACGCGGGCTTCGAATGGGGTTACTCTGGCCAGGGGCCGACCGATTTCGCAGCCAACATCTTGATGCACTTCACTGAGCACGACGAAAAGTTTTCCTTGGAGCACCGGATAGAATTTCGTGAGAAATTCGTCGCCACGATGCCCAGGGAAGGCGGCCGCATCAAGAAAGAGGACATTTTGCAGTTCATCGCGGGAAAGACAGCCTAGCTGCATAGCCCTGACTTTGTAACGGTACGATAGACCCATGAATCTTGCCCTCGGTTTGTACTCAAACCGAGGGCTCTTTTGATGGGTTTGATTGGTCAGGATTGCGCTAACCACCTGACCACAGGGTACTGCGCGCGGGCGCCGCCGGCGGCGGTGCTGATGGCTTAAAAGGCTCAGGTCCAATAGGGCAGAGGCGGGTCCAGTGACATTTCTTTGATGACCGCGGTTTCTGCATCCATTACGCTGGGAGCAAATGTTTCGGATATCACGCCTATTGTCCTTATTCGTATTGGCCGCTTGTTCCACCATGGCGACGAAGGCCGTACACCCGGTAAATCCAGATGTTGATTACCTTGAAAATCCCGTCGCGCCGCCTACTTTCACAAAAGACACGTTAGTTAAGATTTCGGCAGCTCCCGAAAAGGGCTTCAATTTCGGCTACTACCTAAGTGTACCGGGGAATGTCAGAAAAGATCTTCATCCCAGCCTCTATGTTGAGCCGAACAATACCGGCACAGCAAACGATGACCTGGCATTTCACGATGCATCCGCCAGAAGATTCATTGAAAGGAGCTACTCTCACGGGATCGCTGTGCGCCTAGGTAGTCCAATGTTGGTCCCCATCTTCCCGCGCCCGGAGAGTCGCTGGCAAGAATACACGCATTATCTCAATCGCCGAACACTGAAAATTCCTGAGGGCCCTTTAAAGAGAATTGATCTTCAGCTATGTGCGATGATTGAAAATGCACGGACCCTCCTTGCACAAAGCGGAATTAAGCTAGCTCCTAAAATCCTCATGAACGGCTTCTCATCATCGGCAGGGTTTACCTTGAGATTTACAGCGCTTCATCCTGATCTGGTCCAAGCCACTGCGGCAGGCGGAATTAACGCATTGCCAATTTTACCTCTGAAAACTTGGAAGGGCCAAAAACTGCCATATCCTGTGGGCATCGAGGATCTTAAGAAAATTGCCGGATCGGCATTTAATGCAGACGTTTTTTTGGGAATTCCGCAGAAATTATATATGGGCGCGCTCGACTCCAATGATACCGTGCCATTTCGAGACGCTTGGGATGAAGATGAAGCAAACTTCATTCGCCGAAACTTCGGTGAAAAGATGATGCCAGATCGTTGGGAAAAGATTCAAAAAATCTACAAATCAACGAAGGCCAACGTCGTCATAACCACTTACCCTGGCGTTGGTCATCAAGTTACTCCTGAGATCGAGGAAGACATCTTTCAGTTTTTCTCCACTCACCGGCAACCCGGCGAATAAAATCACTAGGTTTTTTCCGCCCTGATGTATCGAAACGCTCGCATCACGCGAGCGTTGGTCTCCTTGGCGGCGGCACCAGTCGCGCGAGGCCTTTGCACGGGATTCCTCTGTCTTTTAAAACATCTCAATCTGCTTTGGCTCTTGGCGGATGGTAGCCTCGGAGGCGTCGCTATGGATGGCCTGAGCAATAATGCGTTCGGTGGCCTCCTCTAAAAATTTCTCCAAAAGTTTCGACATTTCCAAATACTCGGGCCACAGGGTATTGTCGACGAAGTGTTTCGGCACCCTGGCCATCACTGTCGTATACCGCTGGCGGGCATAGCGATAAGGTTCAATGCCGTAGCGCCTGAGCAAGGCTCTAAAAAGTCTCCTTTTCCAGGGATCGATCATACTGAAGCTATATTCGATGGGCTTTGAAGCAGCTTGTTGTCTTTCCTGGGTCAATCTGTCCTTGATGCGGCGAAGTGCTTCGGTCGCGGCATCTTTTTCACCAGGGGTTGTCGCTCCAGCATGAAGGGATTCAATAAGTTTCAGTTTTCGGATTAGCTCGAGTTCCATGTCATTCATGGCGCGAAGTTTGGCAATCGTCAGATCATCAGCCAAGCTTCAATGCGGTGCCTCAAGGCAGTGGGATCAGCGCGGCTAGCGACTTTTTCACCAAGTCTCTGTCTTTGGGGGCGAGTTCGCCGATTTTATTTCTAATAATTTGATGGTCGATGGTGAACAGCTTCATGCGCACAACTGACGGCGCCGGGAGCCCTGAGACTTTCAGGTCCTTAATCTCCACGTCGAGCGGCCAAGACTGATTGTTAGCGCTCGTGATCATTGCGCAAACGCTGTGGCCGGTTTTCCCGTCAAACTGATCGGACCCACTCACCACCAGTGCCGGTCTTCGTTTTGACTTTGGTGAGTCGGAATAAGGAAACGGCACGATGATGACGTCGAATTGTTTAAAGCGAGCCATAGGCCTTATCGTCCTCAGGCGAATTCCACTCGGTGAGAGTCATCTCGATGGCTTTTTGCCACTCGAGATCAAGCCGGGAGAGCTTTTTGACAACGACTTGATCGTCCTCGATTTCCCACTGGAGGCCGTCGCCAGCGGCGAGACCTAGGAACTCGCGGACTTCTCTTGGGACGGTAGCTTGATATTTAGATGTGAGTTTTGATGCTTTCATACGTAAGATAGTATTACATTATTACGGTATACACCATCAAAAAGTCTGATTAATTTGATGCCTGTCTATGAAACATAATGATTTTAACTAGTTAGTACTAGTACTTATATCTAAAAGCTTGAGTTTTCGAGATGGGGAGGCGGCTTATTTGATTTGAAGAATTATGTTTCACACACTAATGTGTGGACAAAAGCGCCACATTAAGGCATTATCGAAAAGAGGTGAATCTATGGGTGCACGAGCTAAGAAAAAAGAGACGCATCTGAAAGAGGATAAGTTCCACATTCGGGTGAATGAAAAAGATAAGAGCTTGATTGAGAAGGCTGCCGAGTTTGCGGGCCTCAATGCTTCAGCCTTCGTGCTGGAGAATGCCCTTAAGGCCGCAAGACGCGAACTCGCCAGTGTTGAGACCCTCTCGCTCACGCGGGCGGATTCGGAGCTTTTTTTAAACCTCCTAACCAATCCGCCGGCGCCGAATCAAGCTATGAAGGATGCTTTCGCCGAATATAAAACTCGCGTTGTAAATAAAGCCTGATGCAATTTGAAATTCACTCTTTGGATAACAGCTTTGATCGGGATCAATTTGACTGCGGCACCGAGGCGTTAAATAAGTTTCTGAAAAGCCATGCCAGGCAAAATCAGGACAAAGGTGTCAGCCGCACTTTTGTGGCAATTGAGGCCGGAGATCAAAAAAAGCGCGTTCTTGGTTTCTATACACAGAGTATGGCCCAGGTTGATCTGTCGAGCTTTCCGGAGGGGATTCAAAAAAAGCTGCCAAGACACCCTGTCCCCGCTGCTCGTGTCGGCCGCCTTGCAGCCGACGTTACCACCAGGGGGCAAGGACTTGGGAAGTTCCTGGTTGTAGATGCGCTGAAACGAGTGAAGGCGGTTTCTGGACAGATCGGCGTCTACGCGGTGATCGTCGACGCCAAAGACCAGGCAGCTAAGGATTTTTATCTGAAACTTGGATTTACACCGTCACTTGCAGATCCGATGACACTGTTTTATCCAGTGGCGTCTATTCTCGAATAAAAGTATGCAACACCGAAGGCCCCTTTGAAGAGGGCCTGTCCGCACGGAACAACGCGGGGCCGGTTTTAGGCTATAGGTGACCAATGCCTGGCCTCAATTGCGACGAAAGTCCGACAGATTGTTACGCGCGGGCTCAATTTCAAAATCACGTTGAGTTTCTAAAAAAAGTGCATTCTCATTAAAGTTAGAAACTACGTTAGGTTCCGAAAGGGTGCATCTTATGAATAAATCGACACCTCTCCGCGAAATTAGCTCCATCATGCAAATGACGCCACAAGGGGCGGGGAAGATTACCCGAAAGCTGGAAACCTCTATGAAGGGGAATATACGGCACTTACCACCGCAAACCGTTCGTGAACTGTTTGAGCAAAGAGGGTTTACGTATCCAAAAAAAAACATCCTCTTCCACTGTCTAAAGGGAGGCGCGTCTAAGACGACACTCGCCTACAACACCGCTTACAGGCTCTCTCAACTCGGAGCCAAAGTACTGCTTGTCGATTTGGATAAGCAGGCGAACGCCACTCGATCATTTGAGATAACTCAGCCGGAAAGGGTTTTCGTAGATGTCGTAATGGGAAAGTGTCCGCTCGAGGAGACCATTGCCCCCATTAGTGAATTTCTGGATCTAGTTCCGTCGTCTTTCAAAAATGCGAGAATCGAGCTAGAACTAATCAATAAAAAGCAAAACCCACAGACGTTTTATGACAAGATATTCAGTACAATTCGGCCAAAGTACGATGTAGTAATTTTCGATCTGCCGCCAGACTTAAACCATAATACGTATCTTTGTTCTATCTATGCTTCGACAATATGTATTCCTACCAACCCAGACGAATATTCTGTTATGGGAATGCGAATGACCCTTGAGTCAATTCAGGGAATTCAAGACGAATATAAAAACCTCAATCAGGAGGTGTTCATTGTTTGGAGCAAGTACGATGCGCGTGAGCGAAACTCTTTTCACTATATAACGGAGCTAAAGGACGTTCAAAATGCGACCATTATGCCCGTGGTTGTTCGGGCGGATGCCACCTTTAAGAACGCACAGGCCCAGAAGCAGTCGGTATTTGAGTTCTCCAAGAAATCAAATGCTAGAGAAGATATCGACATTCTCGCGCAAGAGTTGATCGGGCTCCGCGACTTCTTTGCACCGAAAGCCAATGCCTAATGCAGAAGCGAAAAGGTCCCATATCAATTGCTGACATTGCGGCGAAAACGCCAAAAAAGCAGCAACAGATCAAACCTCTTGCTGCTCCTTCAACTTGGAGCGCGAAAGACGCTTATAAATTTGTCACCGACCAACATGGGCTCGAAGCAAACTGTTCAGTTGCAGCTTCCACGCTTGCTCCCGTTCAGATGGAACACTCGCTCAATAGAGGCACCCAAAAAGTGGGAACAATAGAGCCCGGAAAGTGGGAACAAACTGGGAACAAAGTGGGAACAATAGAGCCCGGAAAGTGGGAACAAAGTGGGAGCAAAGTAGGAACAAACCAGCAACAAGCTATTTTTAAAAACCCGGAAACTGGGAACAAAGTGGGAGCGCAACCAGGAACACAAGTGGGAACAAAGTGGGAACAAAGTAGGAACAAAGTGGGAGCAAACCGTGATGTTTCTACGCTCATAGGGCTTCAACATCGCATTCTTGTTTGCCTATATGAGTCATGCCTCCGAGCGCGAGCGCATCACACAGAGAAGTTGCCGATCGAGAAAATATCTCAAAGCTCTGGGACCAGTGTCCAGTCTGCAAAAGTCACGATTCGGCGTCTTGAAAAAATTATGATGATTAAGCGACTCGAGTATAAAGACGGTCGCGGCGGGTGGACTGTTTATGAGCTGCCAAACCATGTACATTCCTACCTTCGACTAGATGAAACTGGGAACAAAGTAGGAACAAAGTGGGAACAAAGTAGGAACAAAGTGGGAGCGCAACCAGGAACACAACTGGGAACAAGCCCCTCTAGTAGTAGTAGAGATTTAATTATTAAAGAAGAATCTACCTCTACTCAGCCGGGCGATGTGATTTTGCAAATCGACCTTAGTCTGGTACGCCCACTCGGAATTACAGAATCAGTTATGGCCCGCTGCATCCAGCTTTACCCAAATCTTCAGGCCGAACATCTGGAGGTTTTGGTGTTTCGGTTCGCGGAGTTCGCGAAGGACCCCAAGAACAAGGTCCAAAACGCACGAGGATTCTTTATAAGCCTCGCCAAGCAGGCAAGT
>JANXMF010000212.1 GCA_025354795.1 Pseudobdellovibrionaceae bacterium | reverse complement strand
AGTTGCTGAGGGACAAATGCGCTCAGAAGGAATGCGGATGGCATCCATGGCTCAAGATCCTGAAGCATTCAAGGCGAACACTTGCGTTGACGGTTCAGGAATATGATTAAAAATAAATCCAAATGGAGGAATAAAAAATGAAAACAATAAAATTTTTTTGCAGTCTTCTTCGCGAGCGCTGTGTTGCTGGGCGCAGGTTCGACATGGGCTGCGCCTGTTTCGAACGCAAAAGTGGCGGAACTCACAGCACATCGAATCGATCGACTGGTTTCACTTGGCAGAATCGATGGGGACTTTTTGATGCGCCTTGAAAACGTTGAACTATCAATGGTGAATCAAGCTCCCGTCGCATTTATCGTCAAGGCTTCGCAAACACAGCCTGCAAATGGCAGCCAGTCGATGCAGCTTGAATTAGCTTTTGATAAAGATGGCAAAGCACTTTCTTACCAAGTTTTGTCGGGCGGTAACTCTGGGCCAGATCCAGCGTGGCCGGATAAAGATGCTGTAACTCTAGCGGAAGACGCACTTCATTACGTATTGGACAATGCAAATGTACCGGAAATTAAAAACTTTTTTGACGGGCTCACAGTGTTCAATCTTACAAAAGTTGATCTAAAAGGCGTCATTGTAGCGCGCGGACAAGTCCATTCATCGCTCACGACAAGCAAGCTCAACATCTATGTACAGTTGGATGGAACATTCATTTCAGCAGAAGTCGTACCGTAACGATGGCGGAGCGACTTTATGGATTTAGAATTTTTAATATCGTCTAAGGCGACTTTTGGGGGAAAAATGAAAGGTATATTTTTGATTTCAGTTTTAATGGCCGCTTCCACGGCTTTCGCAAGTGACGTCAAAGTCACAAGTTTCAGATTTCTAGAAAGTGGATCGCACTTTTCTCCTGCGGCAGAACTATGCGGAGAACTTGTCGCGCCGACTGGAAAACCCGAAATGGTGAAGATTGTTTCTGATCCGAATTCTAAAGGGTCAGCGACTTACCATGTTTGGACTGGCAAAGAAGGAAAATTTTGTTCAGTCCTTGCGACTTACACGGGCAAAGCAGAAGCCGACATCGAATAAAAAACAAATTAAATAAGGAGAACAAACATGAAAACCACACTTTTACTAACAGCTATGCTTTTCGGATCTCAACTCGCCTTTGCTCATAATGACCCAACAATCTCAACGGCAAAGATCGCGGAGCTTTCGGCTCACCGTGCAGATCGACTGATTGCTCTTGGAAAAATTGACGGCGCATTCGTGACAAGAACCGAAACAATCGAAGTCACTGCGGTAGCAGGACCTGCACCAGTTGCTTACAAATCAATTGTTTCCCAAACACAACCGCAATCAGGTCAGCCCATTCAGCTTGAACTGCAGTTCGACCATGATGGAAAATCACTTTCGTTCAAAGTTTTAACAGGCGGAATTGCTGGCGCCGACATGATGTGGTCACCAAAAAATGCTGGCGAACTGATCGAGAACGGCATGCATTACGTGTTGGACAATAGTTCTAATGCGACCATTGCTCCTTACTTCAAAGACTTCACAAAATTAGTTCTCGTCAAGGGAAGCCTAGCAGGAAAAGATGTTGGGCTTGTTCAAGTAACAGCCTCATCGCAGGCAAAGAGACTCAATGTTTATGTCAACCTTGATGGAACACTTAACTCTGTTGCGGTTGAACCTTAAGGATCAATGTGAAAGTTGTTTTTCGTCTTGTTAGTTTAGCTGTGGTTGCTGGAGGATTGATCTCCTGCAATTACACTCGCCTTAAAGAACCTCAGGGCTCTGGAAACCAGAACTTTGGCGATCTTAAGCCTAACGAAAAACTGAGTATGATGAACTATACCTTTATCAACTCAAGAATTCTTCAGCCTAAATGCGTGAGCTGTCATGGAAGCTCTGGAGACGTGAATATTGAATCCTATGATTCAATTAAATCCAATCTTTCTAAAATTCAGGAGGCTGTTTTCGTGACTGAAACCATGCCCAAGCGTGGTGCTCTCACGTCAGAGGAAAAGCGTCTCTTGTGGAATTGGATTCGTATGGGGGCGCCTAGGGAAAGCGCGGAGCCGCCACCAGAAGAGGAACCATTGATTGCAACCTACGAGTCGATACGAAGCCATGTCATCGAGCCCAAGTGCGTGACCTGTCATAACCCGATAGGCACAGGAAACAAGGTGCCTCTTGAGAGGCAAGGACTCTTGGATTCACCACTGGAATTGGTGTTACCTGGGAACCCAGATGAGTCAGGTCTCATCATTGCGCTTGAACGAAAAGACGACAAACGAATGCCACCCGCAAAAGAAGGATATTCTGCGCTTAAGCCAGAACAAATTCAGATTATCCGCGAGTGGATCAATAACGGGGCAAATTAAAATCCGGGGGGATTATGAAATTAGCAGCGATGGCCATCTTAATGGCCCTAACCACAAGTATCAGTGCTCGCGCCGAAATCGTTTCGTGCAGCGGCTATACTGATGCAGACCAGAAAACTCAGGTCCTACTCACAATCAATCCGCCCAAGCTAAAAGGCGAGATTCGGTTCATTTCAGCGAGCGGCTCAGTTACTCAAGGATTGAAGCTCACTGATGTTTACTATCCAACGCCAAATACATTGCGGTATGCGGACTTAGGAGGATTTTCTCATCTTGATTTCCTCGTCGAAGGCGGAGTCATCAAGAAAAACGCATTCACGTATGGCCTTTATTTCGCGAATGCAGAACTTGATTGCAAAATTACAGGCCAATTCCCTTCTGCGCCTTCCTGCGGAAAGAACCCAAGCGAAGCGTTGGTGGATGTTCTTAGAGAGGGACGATCTTACCAGACTCTTCGAGCATTGAACTACCAGCTTGCCTGCGGAGCCGACGTCAACTTTACAGACAAGTATGGTTGCACACCATTGCTTTATGCAATGGACCAATACTGCGGTGGAAATAACACGCCCGCAGCTCATACAATCACGGATTTACCGCAACTTGTTGACCGTCTCATTTCTGAAGGTGCATTTGTCGACATTGTTGACCCGAAGAAAAATGAAACAGCTCTTCTAAAAGCGGCAAAACTTGGCGTTCGCAATGTCTACGATTCTTTTATTGCAGCCGAAGCAAATTTTGATTTTCAAGACAGCGATGGAATGACGCCACTCATGTGGTCTGCGTATCTTGGCGATGACTGGACAGTAAAAGATATTTTACAGGCACGCCCTGACCGACGTTTAAAAAACAAAAAAGGCCTGACAGCTTTCGATATCGCAACACACTGGCAAAAAGAAAGCGTGATCGACCTTGTTCGAATTCCTGACGTGACGGTTGAGATTTCGGGAGTGAGCGACGGCACATGCACACCACTCAAGATCGGGGCAAAAGAAGGCCAGACAATTGAAATCGTGCTTAAGGCAACTGAGAAAATGTTTAAGTTCGATGCGGCGGAACTTGGCTTCGACCTTATGGCTGATCGTAACGGTAAGGCCTCTCAGATTGTGAAACTTGAAACAGCAGGTACCTACAATTTCACCTGTGGTTTTCATCATGCCAGTCAGTTTTCAACTGGTCAGATCATCGTGAAATAGGGAGATACAAAATGTTTAAAATTATTCTTCTTTTGATTCCAATGTCCTGGGCCGCTGTTCAAGTAGACCTTTCCCAGCAAAAGTCCGAAGTAGAGTTTTTCGCAGTGGGAAAGCCGAGTCTTTTGAAAATCAATGGGACTGGCGGGAAATTGATCGGAAATTTAGAACTTGAAAAAAATCAGGTAAAGGGCCGCTTGAAAGTTAAGCTCGATGAATTCACGACCGGAATTGATCTTCGTGACCGACATATGAAAGAAAAATATTTTGAGACCGCGAAGTATTCTGAAGCTTGGATCGAAATCGAAAAGATTGATCTACCAGAAGATTTCTTAAGCGCGAAGAAGGTTTATTCTGCCGTGCCCTTTCAAGGAAAACTGAGTCTTCATGGTGTGGAGAAACCAATTAAGGGAACAGCTGACGTTGATACCACCAAGGACTCACCGAGTGTTTCAACAGAATTCAAAGTTCTTGTGTCGGACTTTAAAATAGATATCCCTACTTACTTGGGAATCAAGGTTGCTGATGAAGTCACGATAAAGACTCGGATGAATTTGAACCTTGTTAAACAATGAAAAGGATTTTGTTTCTCTTTTTGGTTGTTTTCGGTTCTCACGCCGCATTTGCGTTTCCTGAAAATGTTCGACATGGGTACTTTTCCTGTACGGCTTGTCACGTCTCTCCTTCAGGGGGAGGCGTTTTGACACCCTACGGACGCTCGTTATCCTCAGAGCTAATGAGCACATGGGGTACAACTAAGACCTCTGGATTTATGTTCTCTAATCCCGAGGATGAATCCAAACTTCAGTGGTTGAGAAGTCAGATTTTTTTGCGTGGAGTGCAAACCTACCGTGATACTCCAAAAGTTGAAAAAGCTCAGTTCATCCCTATGCAGGCCGATCTTGAGGTTGGAGCCGATACAGAAAAATTCGCGATCATCTCAACATTGGGATACCGAGCGAATGATGCTTCTAAGGATTTAAAAGAGTTTTTTTCTAGAAGACACTATGTCCTTTACCGCTTCACTGAGCAGATAGTGGGGCGACTTGGAAAATTCATGCAGTCTTTTGGACTCAATGGTCCCGATCATGTTACCGCGACTAGAAGAGGTCTTAACTGGGATCAGGGATCAGAATCTTACAATTTAGAAATGAACTACATCGGAGAAAATTTTAATCACGCGCTTACCCTCATTTCTAATTCTCCTGAAGAAAAATCTGTAAAAAAAGACCAGGGCGTTTCTGTTAACTCGAGCTATTTATGGCGAGAGAAATCTCGACTCGGAGTCAGCGCGTATCAGGGACGACAAAGCGATTCTGAAAGAGTCGTATTTGGTCCGTATGTTACGATTAGCCTAATTGAAAAACTCTATCTGAATTCTGAAGTTTTCTTTCAAGACAAAACAGTTAAAGCCACTTCAGTCCATGAAAAGGGTTATGCGACCTTCTCAAGAATCGGTTATGAGGCGCTCAAGGGCCTCACACCGTTTGTTCAATATGATCGCTCCTATCTTAACGACTCAGATCGAAGTTCACAGTTTGACTCCTACGGGCTTGGCGTTCAATGGCTGCCTTATTCGCATTTTGATTTCATGTTGTTTGCGGGAAAAGAAAAGTCTTATTCGCAGGAGGCGACCGACTTTGCTTGGCTTATGCTTAATATTTATCTGTAGAGGTGTTTTATGACGGACCCACATTCTTGTTCAACCCACAATCATGATGGACATCATCATGCCAATCATTCATCTCGTACGACTGAGCAACTAGATCCCGTTTGTGGAATGAAAGTAAATCCCGCAACCGCAAAAGGCGGATCATCTTCTTACAGCGGGAAGGAATACTTTTTTTGCAATCCCAAGTGCAAAACCAAATTTGATGCAAACCCAGAATCATATCTCAATCCCAAGCTTAATAATAAAACTCAACCACAGAACGTCGAATACACGTGCCCAATGCATCCAGAAATTCGACAGATCGGCCCAGGTAGCTGTCCGATTTGCGGGATGGGACTAGAGCCCTTGATGATTTCCCTCGATCAAGAAGAAGACAAGACTGAATACTTCGATATGAGAAGGCGGCTTTGGATTTCCACGGCTTTGAGCCTTCCTCTTCTTTTTATCACAATGGGTGGGCGTCATTTAATTGAGTCCGCAAGTATTCACGCGACTCTTAGTTATGTGGAACTTTTGTTGGCAACTCCAGTTGTACTTTGGGGAGGCTGGCCTTTTTTTGAAAGATTTTGGCAATCTCTCAAAAATAAAAGTCCGAATATGTTTACCTTGATTGGACTCGGTGTTGGTGTCGCTTACGGATTTAGTATTGTTGCCATTTTATTTCCGCAACTTTTCCCGGATTCTTTTAAAGATCCCATGACAGGCCTTGTGGGTCTTTATTTTGAACCTGCGGCAGTGATTGTGTCTCTGGTGCTGCTTGGTCAAGTTTTAGAACTTAAAGCAAGAGGTCAAACGGGGGCCGCCATCAAAGCACTTTTGGGGCTTGCTCCTAAGACGGCCCGAAGAATTAAAAGCGATGGGTCTGACGAAGAAATCGAAATTGATGTCATTTCGATTGGCGACACTCTTCGCGTTCGTCCCGGAGAAAAAATTCCCGTTGATGGTGTCGTTATATCAGGAACAAGTGCAGTCGATGAATCAATGGTGACTGGCGAATCTATTCCTTCTGAGAAGGTGCCTGAATCAAAAGTAGTTGCTGCAACAATCAATGGAACAGGAGCACTTGTCATCCGCGCTCAAAAAGTCGGAAAAGATACTTTGCTTTCTCAAATTATTCAGATGGTTGCTGATGCGCAGAGATCGCGAGCACCCATTCAAAAATTAGCCGATCAGGTTTCAGGTTACTTCGTTCCCGCTGTCGTTTTTATTGCTATCTTGACTTCGATTGTTTGGGGAATCTGGGGACCAGAACCCAAACTTGCTTATGCAATCGTGAATGCTGTGGCGGTTCTTATCATCGCATGTCCTTGTGCGCTTGGTCTTGCAACACCTATGTCAATTATGGTCGCAACGGGCCGCGCCGCTAAGATGGGAGTTCTTTTCAAGGATGCTGAAGCTATTGAATTACTGCGAAAAGTCCAAATCCTTATTGTGGATAAGACAGGAACTTTAACAGAAGGTAAACCAAAGCTTGTCACGGTAAAAACTCTTTCGGATGTGACAGAAGAAACCCTCCTCCAAGTCTCGGCAAGCCTGGAACGTGAAAGTGAGCATCCTTTAGCGGCAGCCATCGTTAAGGGAGCCGAGTCCCGTGGCATCGCACTTCAGGCAACTACAGACTTTCAGTCAATTACCGGAAAAGGCGCTCATGCGACTGTCTCCGGTCGCAAAGTAGCATTGGGAAATCGTGCCATGATGGAGAGTACCGGCATTGATTCAAAAGACAACGAGAGCTTGGCCGATCAACTTCGAGATGAAGGCCAAACCGTTATGTTTGTTGCGATCGATGGAAAGCTTGCGGGTTTAATCGGAGTGGCAGATCCGATTAAGGAAACGACCCCTGAAGCAATTCATACTCTTCAAAAATTGGGTCTTAAGGTTGTCATGGTTACAGGTGACAACAAGCGAACCGCCAATGCGGTCGCCAAAAGAGTTCACGTTGATGAAGTGATCGCTGATGTTTTGCCGCATCAGAAAGTTGAGATCGTTAAAAAGTTTCAAGCCGAGGGCAAGGTCGTTGCAATGGCCGGAGACGGCATTAACGACGCTCCGGCGCTTGCACAGGCGCAAGTTGGAATTGCGATGGGGACAGGAACTGACGTCGCGATGAAAAGTGCCGGAGTTACTCTCGTCAAAGGTGATCTTAGAGGTGTTGTGCGCGCACGAGAGATAAGTGAATCAACCATTGCCAACATTAAGCAGAATTGATTCTTTGCGTTTGTGTACAACGCTTTAGGTGTTCCATTCGCGGCGGGCGTTCTGTACCCAGTTTTTGGCTGGTTACTAAGCCCAATGATCGCGGCTCTTGCTATGAGTTTAAGTTCAGTTTCAGTCATCGGTAATGCACTTCGACTGAAGCGCGTTAAGTAAATCTATATATGTGAAAATTGAGTCACTCCAGTTTCATTGGCTCCGGATTTGCTCTTTCTCCTATTGGGTTAGAATAATCAACTTTATCGGGGAACTATTCCCCACAACTGGGAGATTTCATGAGAAATACACTTTTAGCGACAGCTTTCACATGCGTCAGCATTCTTTCTGTGAGTTTTAGCATGAACCACGCTGAAGCAAAGGAAAGTGCATCTTCGGTTCCTTACGATGCTAAATTTTTAGATCAATTTAGCGAGCACCACGGCGATGCGATCAAAATGGGTGAAATGGCGACTTCGAAAGCAGCCAACCCAGAAGTAAAAAAAATAGCCGAAAAGATGGTCGCCGAACAAACAGACGAAATAAAGAAAATGAAAGAGTGGCGCGAAAAAATTTCGTCAGCACCTGCAATGGCTTCTTCCATGCCGAAAATGGATATGAGTAATTTAAGCCAGAAAAATGGTCGAGATTTTGACATCGCTTTTCTAGACATGATGGCAAAACACCATCAACAAGGTGTCAGTATGGCAAAAGAAGCTACGGCTAAATTATCAAATCCGGAAGTAAAAACCTTCGCGAAAAATGCGGCTGAAAAACAGGATCAAGAGCGCCGGAAGTTAATCAAAATGAAAAAATCTGAGTCTTCGGACGGAACCATGACAAAATGAACCTTGCGGGAGCAAAAATGATTCGCGTAACCCAATTCGCAATGCTGTCAGCAATATTGTTTTTCGCTCACGGTGCTTTTGCGCAGCACTCAAACCACGAAGTGCAGTCAGATGCAAAACCGATGGTTGAGCACAATCATAGTTCGGCTCCTATGGGGCCACGCGATTGCAACGAGAATCAAACGTGGGATTATTCAATGGGTTCATGTCGTCAACTCGCGATGGCGGGGATGCCCATGTCGATGTGGATGCTTCACGGAAATGCATTTCTTGTTCAATCATTTCAAGAAGGATCTAGAGGGCGCAATCGTTTCGCTGTTCCAAACATGGCGATGGTAGAAGTGGGTCGTTCTGTTGGAAGCAAGCATTACATAGACGTAAACTTGATGCTAACAGCCGAGCACTGGACTTTCCCGAAGGAAGGTTATCCTGAGCTATACCAAATTGGTGAACGCAATGAAGATGATTTGCCTTACATCGACAGTCAGCACCCGCACTCATCACCCATCATGGGTCTTACATTTAGTGACACCATTAGGCTTGGCGACGGCAAAGACCATTTAAAAGTATTCTTCGCACCACGAGGCCAAGCAACTGAAGGACCAACCGCATTCATGCACAGACCGACAGGTACCGTTAACCCGGAAGCTCCGCTTGGGCATCACATTGGTCAAGATGTCGCCCACATTACCAGCACGGTTTTTGGCGCATCGCTAGGAGTTGGAAAAACAAGAATCGAAGCTTCGACATTTAACGGCACGGAGCCGGAGCCTTCAAAAGTAGATTTGCCGCTTGGAACTTTGAATTCATATGCAGGTCGTTTAATTTATGAGTTCTCGGATGACGTTTCAGCAATGGCTTCAGCGGCCTATGTTAAAGAGCCGGAGTCTCATGATCCCACTCTCGATAAAGTTTATCACTACTCAGCATCAGTCTATGTCCAGCATCATTTATCGTCGGGCTGGATGCTTCATGATACGTTTATTTTTGGGGTCGTGAACAACTACGATCATGTCTCATCACTGCGTTCCTTCCTTTACGAATTCTGGCTTCATTCTGAATCGCCTTCAAATTACTGGGGGAGAATTGAACTCGTTGAACGAACAGCATCCGAGCTTGGCATTACCACTACGGCTGATCCCCTGAAACCACATGGCGTGATCGCACTGACGGCCGGTTATACCTATGACGTTCTAAAATTTGAAAACTCAAAACTTGGCCTCGGTGCCTCAGTGACTAAAAATATATCGCCCTCTGAATTTAGAGATAGTTATGGCGGCGATCCATGGTCAGGAAAAATCTTTGTTCAGCTCAGTGGAATGAAAATGGGAGATTTTAGTAAATCAAATTAGGAGGTCCTATGTACGGCAAACACATGAATCATGATGAACACGGCGACATGCATTACAAACATCTACTAATCATGACAGTGCTCTCATTCGTTTCGATGTATGTGTTTATGTATTCGATGGTGAATTCATTCGCGAATGTCTATTCGAGTTTAAATCAAGTTTACATGGCCGCTGTGATGACGGCTCCGATGGTTATCATTGAAGTCATCGTGATGCGGGGGATGTATCAGAATAAAAAGAAGAATGTTTCAATTCTGATTCTCAGTGCTGTGACGCTAATTGTTTTTTTCACATTTATCAGGCAGCAGACGGCCATTACCGACAAACAGTTTTTAAGGTCCATGATTCCTCACCATGCCGGTGCAATTTTGATGTGTGAAGAGGCACCTTTGGAGAATCCGAAGCTCAAAGAGTTGTGCAAGAATATTATTTCAAGTCAGCAAGCGGAGATCGAACAGATGAAGTCCTTGCTACGGGAATTCGAGTAGTAGAAAAGACCTCAACTCATTTTGAAAAGAGGTCTTTCTTAAGCAAGGCTTCTTCGGAATTTATAACTACCTTCGATCGCTAGAAGAGCACCAATAAATGCACCTATAATCCAAAGCCCTGCGAAAGTTGCAACCAACTCGGCTCCGAAGAAGTAAAAAGCTGCAAGTGAAGCAACGCCCAAGACTCCGGACTGAAGCCACTCAAATCGTCTGATAGTTTCTAGCTCTTCGAGACTCAAAATTAAATTCGCAAGTAAGTAAGTTGTCGTCATAAAGAAAACGCCACAAGCGATCATACAGAAATTATGACCGCCGACCCTCATAAACCAATCCATCAGCGAATGTTCTGTATTGAAAGGATTCAAACCAAACTGGTGACAAATTCCCAGAGAAAGAAAGCCAACCCCAACGTGGATGGAGAGAACTTTTCCGAAGACCATCCACGGGTTCGGAAAAAGTCGTTTCTTAAGATTGCTAAAAATACCAGGAGGCACAGAGACCTCATCAGAAGTGGTAAATTCAGTGTATTCTTTCAGCCAATTTTCCTTATCAGTCGTTTTCATACTCTATTCCTTTCTTGGTCCTAAAAGTGCCTTCAGACGTTTCAGCCCGCGATTTACAAGCTGGCGAGCATTTTCTGGGGACGTTGCCAGCTTTATTGCGATTTCCTCAAACGTCGCCTCATCGTAGACTCTCAAACTCACGGCCTCTTTTTGGTTAGCTGGCAACTGATTGAGAATCTCTATTCCCGCATTAGAGTCCGAAATCGCAAATTCTTGTGTCGTAGGTACCATTCTTTCAAGCTGCTCTTGTTCTGTCGCGTCTTCTAGCTGACGCTTCTTTAAAAAGTCGAGCCAGATAGATCGTGTTATTGAGAAAAGCCAAGGAGAAAACGGCAAAGTTCGATTGTAGAGATGGCGTGATCTATGAAGCTTAAAAAATACCTCTTGCAGAAGGTCCTTTGCTTCCCGAGGGAGCTTAAGCCTTTTCGATAGATAACCGAGCACCCGTCCAGAATGTCGTTCGAACAGGATTTCAAAGGCTATCGCATTGCCCATTTTGTAAATCTCCATCAAGTCTTCGTCGGACTTATCCGCAAGATCGCTTTTTCCCATAGACTCCTAATTAGCTAATACGATGCTCATGGTTAAATTGTGACAGCCGTCTCAAAAAAGGTCAAAATTCTTGTTATTTCAAATAATTAAGTCCCTCTGTCACAAAAGGAAGGTTCTTATCGTATTAGAGGTCATGAGCACTGTGATTCGCGTACTTATTCTTTTTGTATTTGCACTACCGTTACAGGCACTTGCTGGTGGCAAGCCGCTTACTCTGGACCAGTTCATCAAAGAAATAGAGGCCAAAAATCCTGTCATTGCCGTAGAGAAAGCCAACATCGAAATAGCAAATGCCCGCGCAAGTGGTGTTCGTATAAATCCACCGATGGTTGGATATATGCAGATGAAGGATGGCAGCGGAACAAATCGTGGGTATGAGATTTCCCAAGAAATCCCGTTTCCTACAAAAATCTCAAAGGACAGAGAGGTCAGGAATCTCGAACTCGAAACTCAGAAAGAAAGCAGTCAGTTTCAAAAAATCTCACTCATGGCCGACGCGAGATTGGCGTATATGGATTTTTGGAGTGCTTTTTCAAGACTTGAGATTCAAAAAGAGAAACTTGAATGGCTTAAACACCACATTCAGATCACGCGAAGCTCTTCGTGGTCAGACACAACAGCGAAAGTTCACTTACTTGAAGTCGAGTCAGACGCAGATCTACTCGAAAACGAAGTCATTACTCTTGAAGCGGATTTAGCAGCAGCAAGATCAACCTTAAAAAGCTTTGCTCCCGAACTCAATATTGTAGAGATCATTCCAGTTGAACCGGCGACACCATCACTTGAGATTGAAAAGAGAAAATCCAGCCCCGCTGTTGCCTTGGGGGAGAAGGAGCTGGCCGCAAAGACCGCCTTTGAGGACTACAAGAAACAATCTTATCTTCCTGATTTTTTTGTTCGTCTGCGTTCTTTCAATGGAAATGAGACATCGCCTCAAAGCCAAGAGTTAATGGTCGGCATCAGTCTTCCGTTTTTATTTTTTTGGCAGCCAAAAGCTGAAGTTGCCGAAGCCTCTGCACAAAGACTTAAGGCCGAAGCCGAACTTCAAAAAACAAAAATCGAATTTGAAACCAAGCTTTCTAGTCTAACAAAAAAGACTGAGTCGAATCAGATGCAATTAAAAAATCTTAGAGAAAAACTTATCCCTCGTGCTGAGCGCAGAATGAAGCTCGTTCGGAATTTATCAACCCGAACAATGGAAGGGCTCGATCAACATAAAGCCGTCATGCTTGGGCTTCTAGATCTGAAAATGAAGGCGATTGATCTAAGAATTGAATATGAAAAAACCATAAAGGAAATTTTGAAACTTGCAGGGAATGGTCTGGAAGCGGGAGTTGAGAAATGAAACTAAAAATGTTTTTAAGCCTAGCTACAGTTTTTTCTCTCCTTTGGGTTGGTGGATGTACGAAACGGGCTGATAATAAAACGAACCAAGCGTCATCTATGAACGATCACGAAGACCCAGAGGGTTACTATACCTGTCCCATGCATCCACAAGTTCACGAACATAAACCAGGAAAATGTCCAATCTGCGGAATGGAACTTGTGAAGGTTTCGGGAAAGCAACAACAAGTTGAAGCTAATTCCACGAGCAGCAATGAACTCCAGGTCTCCGAAAGACAATTACTTCTAGCAGGAATAGGTAAATACACGGTATCGAAAAAGGATCTTGTTTTTGTTATACCAGCGTCAGGACGTCTTATTTCGTCCCGAGAAGTGGCCTTCCAAGTTTATGAATCTGATCTTAAAAATATTGAAGTAGGTCTTGATTTCACCGGCCAATCTGGGACTTCAGAAGATGAAACGCTCAGTGGTCAGATTCGATACGTTGATAGCATTGTCGATCCTTCGAGCCGTACTGTTCGTGTTTTGGGAATTCTTGGCAGATCCCCAAAGCGAGTTGTTGTCGACACTGGGTTTTATGGAGAAATCAAAGTAATAAAAAAATCTCAGATCGCTGTGCCTGAGGATGCCGTTCTTCATGCGGGGAAGCGGGATCTCGTTTACATCATTACTAAAGAAAATAAAATTAGAGCCTCGCCAGTTACCGTCGGACAGAAAGCCGCTCGAGAATACCAGATTATGTCCGGTCTTAATGAAGGGGATGTCATTTCGACAGGACCTAATTTCCTCATCGACTCAGAAGCGAAAATTCGAGGCACTTCTGGGCTAGGGCCCGGTGAAACGAAGTCTTCAGCTCAGTCATGTCCACCGGATCAACACTGGGACATTCCCATGTCGATGTGCATGCCGGGTGAGGCTCGAAAATGATTAAGCGAATCATTGAGTTTTCAGCAACGAATAGACTCCTTGTTCTTGCGGTCACATCTGTCTTCATCGGATTTGGAATCTATTCGATGCGAACAATTCCGTTAGATGCCATTCCGGATCTTTCGGATACGCAAGTCATAATCTATTCCAAGTGGGACCGTTCACCTGAGATCATCGAAAAACAAGTGACATACCCTATCGTGGCGGCTCTCCTAGGTGCACCCAAAGTCAAATCTGTTCGGGGATTCTCTGATTATGGTTACTCTTACGCTTACGTCATCTTTGAAGACGGAACGGATCTTTATTGGGCTAGAAGCCGCGTTGTTGAATATCTAAGTCGCATTTCAGCTCAACTCCCTACAGGAGTTCAGACTGAGCTTGGGCCTGATGCGACAAGTGTAGGATGGGTGTATCAATATGCGCTTGTCGATGAATCAGGAAAACTCAATTCTGGCGACTTGAGGTCCCTTCAAGACTGGACGCTTCGTTATCAACTGCAATCGGTTCCGGGTGTTGCTGAAGTCGCAAGTGTCGGTGGATTCGCCAAACAGTTTCAAGTCAGAGTTGATCCTCGGAAGCTTCAACTTTTTCAGATTTCTCTCCCTCAAGTCATTGAAGCCGTTAGAAATTCAAATCAAGAATCCGGAGGACGAGTCATCGAGTTTTCTGGAACGGAGGCAATGGTCCGTTCACAGGGACTGATCTCAAATGTTGAAGAAATCGAAAATGCAGTTGTTACTTATCCGCTAAAAAGTCGTGCTCCAATTCTAGTTAAACAAATCGCTCAAGTCTCAATGGGACCTGAGATTCGACGAGGCATCACGGATTTCAACGGTCAGGGTGATACTGTCGGAGGCATAATCGTTATGAGGCAAGGAGAAGACGCTCCCTCGGTTATCGCAAGGGTAAAGGAAAAAATCGCTCTTCTTCAGAAATCACTTCCAGAAGGAGTCAAGATTAAGACGGTGTATGACCGCTCTGATCTCATTCATCGTGCTATTGAAACTCTCAAAGGAACATTGATTGAGGAATTGATTATCGTAAGTCTCGTGATTTTGATTTTTCTTTGGCACGTCCCATCGGCTCTTATCCCCATTGCAACGATTCCGATAGCTGTCCTTCTTTCTTTCATCCCGCTTTTGCTCCTCGGACAAAGTGCCAACATCATGCTGCTGGCTGGGATTGCAATTTCAATTGGTGTTCTTGTTGATGGTGCCATCGTCGAAGTTGAGAATGCTTACCGAAAAATCCAACTTTGGGATGAAGGTGGCCGAAAAGAGAGTTTCTTTAAAGTTAGACTTGAAGCGCTGACTGAAGTTGGTCCATCTGTTTTTTTCTCTCTACTCGTGATCGCGGTCGCATTCCTTCCAATCTTTACGCTTGTTGATCAGGAAGGGCGACTTTTTCGTCCGCTTGCGCTCTCCAAGAACCTCGCCATGGCTATCGCTGCGATCCTTGCCATTACTCTTGATCCTGCGATGCGAATGATGTTTGCCAGGCCTGATAAATTCAAAGGCCCCTACTCTTGGCTCAATTCCATCGGGAACACTCTTCTTGTTGGGAAGTATTACTCTGAGCACAAGCATCCAATCAGTCGCAGGCTCTTTGCGATTTATGAGCCTGTCTTAAACTGGGTATTAGGGAGAAAGAAAGCGGTTCTAACTTTGGCTGTCGTGGCCGTTTTTTCGATTTTCCCCGGTTTTGCAAAGCTTGGTTCGGAATTTATGCCTACGTTACATGAAGGAAGTCTTCTGTACATGCCAACAGCTCTTCCTGGGCTTTCTGTTTCGGAGGCCCAGAGAGTTTTAACTGTTCAGGATCAAATTCTAAAATCTTTTCCTGAAGTGGATACCGTATTTGGTAAGGCCGGACGCGCGGACACTTCAACTGATACCGCGCCTCTGTCGATGATCGAAACAACAATTGTTCTCAAGGCAAATTCCGATTGGAGAAAGCAAGACCGCTGGTACTCCTTTCTTCCAAATGTTCTTAAAGCACCTCTCAATCGAATCTGGCCCGAGACAATTTCTGAAGAAGATCTGATTGCCGAGATGAATGATAAGCTCGGCTTTCTTGGTATGCCGAATATTTGGACTATGCCAATCAAAAATCGAATCGACATGCTCTCAACAGGAATTCGTAGTCCGATAGGAGTCAAGATCTTCGGTGCGGACCTTAAGACCATCGAAAGAATCGGTCAAAATGTCGAAACTGTTCTTAAGACAATGGAAGGAACAAGAACCGTTGTCGCAGAGAGAATCGCTAGCGGTTACTTTCTGGACGTGAGCTTTGATCGGAATAAACTTCAGGCTTACGGGCTTTCTCTAAAAGAAGCTCAAATGCAGGCGATGGGAGCTGTTGGCGGTGAGAATGTCTCAACCGCTCTCATAGGACGAGAGCGCTACCCGATACAAGTGAGATTGGCTCCTGACTTTCGCCAAGACATCGACTCAATAAAAAGAGTTTTGATTTCGACTCCAACAGGAGCACAAATCCCCTTAAGTGAAATCGCACGGGTCAAAATCACTGAAGGGGCTTCGATGATTCGGAATGAGAATGCCGCCCTGGTTGGCTATGTCTATGTCGACATCGACCAGGCCAAAATGGATATCGGCACATTCGTGGAACGCGCAAAGAAGATCGTTGATGCTCAAGTCAAACTTCCGACAGGATATACTCTTGCTTGGAGTGGGCAGTACGAAAACATGGCGCGAGTTAAAGAGCGCTTGAAAGTTGTGATTCCGTTGACACTTTTTTTGATAATTCTCCTTCTGCATTTCAATACAAAGTCGTGGGTGAAAACTGGAATTGTTTTACTTGCAGTTCCTTTTTCGTTGATTGGTGCCGTTTGGTTTCTTGTTGCTCTAGATTACAATCTTTCGATTGCAGCTTGGGTCGGCATGATCGCTCTTTTAGGTCTTGATGCGGAGACTGGAGTATTTATGTTGATGTATCTCGATCTCGCCTACCATGACCGAGAAAAGCGAGGCGCTATGAAGACGCGTAAGGATCTTCATGATGCTGTCATAGAGGGTGCCGTACATCGAGTGCGGCCAAAGCTCATGACCGTGCTTGCACTCTTTATGGGACTGATCCCAATCATGTGGTCAATTGGAGCGGGGGCTGACGTGATGAAACGAATTGCGGCTCCCATGATCGGGGGCCTCATTTCATCGTTCGCGCTCGAACTGCTAATCTACCCCGTTATTTTTTATATTTGGAAAGAAAAGGAATTATTAACCAACTCAAAGGAGATCGTATGAAAAATATTTTAATCGCAGCACTTATCATTTTAGGCGTCCAAGTATCTTCGGCCAAGGACGCTGTTCAAAATATTAGTTTGTCTGTGACAAGCAAAGGGTTTGAGCCGAGTGAAGTTAAAGTCAAACTTGGTACTCACGTGGTTTTAAAGGTAACTCGCAAAACGGATGAGACTTGTGCGACTGAGATTCAAATTAAAGAAAAGAAAATCAAAGAGAAGCTTGATAAAGATAAAGTGGTATCAATTGATCTCGGGACTCTAAAAAGAGGTGATATTCGCTTTGCCTGTGGAATGGATATGGTATCAGGCCATATTATTGCTGAATAAATTTTCGGTATGTATTTTACCAGTAACAATCTATTCTGAAAACAATCTCGAAATCCAAAATGCAAAAGCAGCTCCCACCAACTGAGCTGCGATAAATCTTGGGTCTCCTGTCCAGAGAATTGATCTTCCCCCAATTTGACGGACACAAAATTCATGCTGCGAGCGCCAAGGTTTCGTACTCAGCTGGACTCATGTAGCCCAAGGATGAATGAAGTCGTTGGCGATTGTACCAAGTCTCGATCCACTCGAAAATAGCTTGC
>JANXMF010000211.1 GCA_025354795.1 Pseudobdellovibrionaceae bacterium | reverse complement strand
AGTTGCTGAGGGACAAATGCGCTCAGAAGGAATGCGGATGGCATCCATGGCTCAAGATCCTGAAGCATTCAAGGCGAACACTTGCGTTGACGGTTCAGGAATATGATTAAAAATAAATCCAAATGGAGGAATAAAAAATGAGTGCGCCAAGCTAAATCGATAGTTTCTTGTCGGTAGAAAATAAAGATCCGACCCAGATAAAGCTTTAGCCAGCAGTCTGGAACTGAATTGCACACAGGTGGCGGTAACAAAATTTGTGAAGCTGCAAGGAAGGAGAAGTCAGACCGCAACGTAAGTGAAGGTATTGAGCCCCGAAATTTTTCAACATCAAAGAGGCCGACAGTTTTCATTTACTGGAAGGCAGCAAGAGTGGGTTCGTAATGGCAAGAGCACACTTTCTCTTTCGGGGTCTAAGTCCGCGGTATGAGGTCAATCGAGAAACTAACGGAACTTGGGAGATCCTGCTTGTCTTCCATCGAAAGTGGAAAGCTGCAAACAATCCGAAGAGGAAAGAATGCGGTGAGGGGCAACAGGAAGTCGGACTGATTCGTAGTAAAGGAGTAGTTGGGGTAATGCCCAGCGCGGGTAAAGTGGCCCACTTGAAGGGATCAGCGATAATGTGAAGAGATTTAAAGAAACAAGTCCTGAACATGGAGTCAGAAAAGACATGCAAACAAAATTAAATCTCCTATCGGAATTTGCAAAGCGCGACGAAAAGAGTCGTCTCGATAACTTGGCGCATCTGCTGAGTGAGGAAAATCTTAAAGAGTGTTTTAAGATGTTAAAGAAAGGAAAAGCTGCCGGCATTGATGGCGTCGGTGTGGAAGAGTATGAAAAAGAATTAGAATCAAATCTAAAAGATCTCGTAACACGGATGAAGGCGCAAAGTTACCGTCCGCAACCAGTGCGAAGAACATATATCGCAAAAGCAAACGGGAAAAGTCTGCGACCACTGGGCATCCCAGCCGTTGAAGACAAGATCGTGCAACGTGGAATTGCGCGAGTACTAGAGGCGATTTACGAGGTTGATTTTTTAGATTTTTCATACGGATTTAGGCCACATCGAAGCTGCCACCAAGCACTGAAGCGACTCGACCAAGTGATCATGACCCAACCGATCAATCACATTATCGATGCAGACATCAAAGGGTTCTTTGATTGCGTAGATCATGAGTGGTTGATGAAGTTCTTAGGTGTCAGGATCGGCGATACGAACTTTTTAAGACTGATTAAACGCTTTTTGAAGAATGGATACATGGAAGAAGGAAAACTTCATCCGAGCGATGAGGGCACGCCTCAAGGTGGCGTGGTGTCGCCGATTTTAGCGAACGTGTATCTACACTATGCGCTGGATTTATGGATGGAAAAAGTGGTGAAGCCTGAGTGTCGAGGAGCGGTTGAAATTATACGATACGCCGATGACTTTGTAATCTGCGTTCAATACAAAGATGAAGCCGTCAAGATACTGACCGCACTAAAAGAACGATTAGCGAAGTTCAATTTAGAACTAGCTGAAGACAAAACACGATTAATTGAATTTGGCCGATTCGCAAAACAAAATGCATCAGCTAAAGATCAACGTGTAGCGACTTTTAACTTTTTAGGGTTCACGCACTTCATCGATAAAACACGAAAAGGTGGTTTCAAGCTCGGGCGCACAACAGATCGCAAGAAATTGAGAACGAAATTAAAGGAAATGAACGGGTGGTTAAAGGCATCAAGGAATATGTTTGCGATAGCCGACATATGGAAAACCCTGAGAGCCAAGCTACGCGGCCATTTTCAATATTATGGTGTGAGCGGCAACTACAGGGCCCTGCAGAGGTTCGAATATCAAACCAAACGCATGATCCTAAAGTGGCTCAATCGACGCAGTCAGAAGAAGAGTTTTAACTGGGAAAGCTTTAAAGCTTATCTCGAGCGACATCCACTTCCGACAGCCAAGATCCATCATGACTTTTATACGAGCTTTGCAAAGTAACGTGAACATTAACGAAGAGCCGTATGCGGGAAAACCGCAAGTACGGTTCTGTGAGGGAAATAGATCTTCTCACAATTACTTATTAGGAGAAAATTATATGACTACTCGACAATACATGTTCAAGTTCTTAGTTTTCATAACTGTTTTTAGTCAGTCTGTATATAGTCAATCTGCTGATGCCGGCAAAAAATCGCTGACGATTGGTTGTTTAAAAAAAGTTGTTGCTGCCGTTAACAAACAGCACGTTGTTGCCGAGGGTGCTGTTTATGCTCTAAGAGTACTCTTCGATGGCCAGTTTTCGTCTTCGCTCTTGGTCGGTCACTCCGATGAAACTGATTCGACGGATTATTTGGTCATCGTTGAAAAAAAGAACTGCGAAGTTAAATCTATCGTGTCAACCAACGAAGGCTCTGACGTTGAAGATTACGAAGTTGCAGAAAAAATTGAGAATTTATTTAAACAGAAATAAAAATTTAAACAGGAGGAATGTACGATGAGGGAAATAATTCTAGCTTTGTTCGCAATGTTGTCTGCAGGCTCTGTGGCGTTTGCTAACACTGAGGTTTTCAAGCTGTATCCTATGCCCGATGCAATTGTAAACCAGTCCTGTGATATCCATACGAAACTTTTGCTTGAGGTTGTAGGAAATATCGGTACTGCCAAGCTTTCAGATCATGTCGGTGGTTTTTGTGAAATTTTTGTCCCTGAAAATAAGCGATCATACCAGCTTGTTCTTAAAGAAACTAATTGTGGAAGTAAAACTTACCAGCAGACCGAAGATGCAGTTGAAGCCATCGAGGTCATCGATAACCGTAGTCGGCTCTGTGAAGACATAGTCCAAGCACTTATTGTTTTGAAAGAATATGGACCACAAGGGACCGAAAGGGAGCTTTACAGTAAAGATCTATAAAAGCGCTGGCGGTCTTTGAACCAATCTTGGGTATAGGAAGAACAAAGCCTATTTCTGAGCCCAAGGCCAGGTATTCGATCCCCGCTGTTGGACAATTTCCGCATTATTGTGGGCATCGATCAAGCCAAATTCTGGCAAATTCAGGATTCTCCTCTTGGATTTTTGGG
>JANXMF010000196.1 GCA_025354795.1 Pseudobdellovibrionaceae bacterium | reverse complement strand
AAGTCGGCGTCACGCCCGCCCTGGTGCACTACTATCTGGGAGGGCGCGATGCGCTGACTTCGGGGCTGATGAATGCATTTTATCGAGAGCTGACCGAAGCCCAATCAAAAATCTGATATTCAATCCCCTCTAAAGCTTTATCTAGGGCCGAGATCATAAAACTTGGAGTCCGACCGGGGCCGCTCGGCTAAATTGTACCACGGCAATTTCTTGTTTAGCCAAATACAAAAGTAATTTTCAATTTCCGATTGCGCAGGACGGGTTTTTACGCAATTCTTCTGGCCACCCTTGGTGAGACATCGCATCGGTATGCTTTGATCATCTGGTGCCATTGAGTTCATTGTAACGCAAAGCTTCTGTTTAGGCGCCTAAAGGGGGTCGCGTCATGGGCATCATGTGACTGGGCATAATTTATTAAATTTGCAAGTAAACTAATATTATTTGTTTATAATAACAGCCAACCTGGCTGGTATGGGGTTCTACCCCATACCCCGTACTTCTGAACATCGTGTTCAAAAGTTCGAATGGACCAATCTAGCCGAGCAAACATGGATCAAATTATGTAAGCGCCACCGGTCCGACGACTTGTCACAACTAATAGAGACGCACCAAACTTCTCATTCAATCTACGCAATCTATTGCCGAGATCTGTCGCGGCTTCGGGGGGATAGGAGTTTTCATGGGAGTTTCCCCCTACGGCAACTAAGACAAAAGGATGATGTTCGGCTAATAGAGGCGTTGGGCCCGAGTAAGTCCACATTCAGCGGTTTGGCGCCTTCATAGCGGCCATGTTTAGTGGTCTCGACATTGCCAGTCCGAGCTTTGAACATAGCTGTCCACGCTCGCCCTATTTTTTTTCGGGCAAGCGGTGGCAATTAAAATATTAGGATTCGATTTAAAGCTCTATAGTGCCCCTTCTCGCGAGGTTTAACATTGGGAATGTCTTGGCAGCCCCTGTCACCAGAGCGACAGACCCTAGCAGACTCTGAGGCGACGGAAACTCAAGCTGGCCATCGTCAGACACCTGTCCTGCACTCCCAGTCTTGGGTAATTTGCAGAGTCGAATACGATTATTACCAGTCCATTGAGTTGAAATTCCGGCGCCAAGCAAAGATTCAACAGAACTTTAGTACAGAGCGCAGACCAATTCATTTCCGCTATCTCCGGTGGACTTACATCACAGTTCAAGTGACGCAAGAAAGGATTTGAAATCAGACGAGATAACAGTTGATGGCCCGCATCCAATCCGGTTGTCAGGCAATGGCATCTGTCGGCGCGAATGCAATAATTTTGCACTCAGTCGGGATCATCGCCTCCAGCGTCTTTTCCCGCGACAGTTCTTCGCCAATCGAAGCGGTTAGTTTGTCCTCATAGGCTTGGTCGATGAAGCGTTTAAGTTCAGTTTGACGAGCCTGCATCCGTGACCACGTGAGAGCTACCGACAAATTCAAAGATGAACGATAAGTAGAGCCGTGAACACTTGCGTGGTCGCGGCCACCGTGTAGGGCATGCCGCCTCTGTCTAGGTAGGCGCGGCTGGAGTGCCAAGCCTGCCACTTGTTGTCAAAAAATCCCCCGACATCGAGATACGAATTTAATCGGTAAATAGTTCCTATATATAACCAACGTTCATTGAGCTCGCGATGAGCATAGTTCAGCGCAAAATCCATTTCATATTGCACCAAGAAATTGAGAAACGGCCGCTCATCCTTAAGCCAAAAGTAGGTCAGGCCTGGGCGCACCATCAAGTCTTGTTCGCCGTTGAATAAATTGTTGGAAAAGCGAGTCTTCACCTCGCCTACCCAATGTTCTGACAACATGAACTTGCCTGTGGCATCAAGCAACACGCTATCCTCGCCCCGGTGTCTAGAATCGAACCACGACCATTCGGCTCCGGGTTTCACCCAATCGTCGGCATGGCGTAAACCGTAGGCGCGGCGATAGAACCCGCCAATACTCCAGTTCTCCGAAATGCCATAGTAACCACCCAATAGCAGCGAGTGATAAACGCGGTCGTCAGCCTGATTGGCGGTGCTCCCCTCGAACAGCGCGACGAAGGAACCGATGTCCTTGAACACGCGCGCGGTCAATCCCAAGTCAATACCGTCGCCCATTTTCGGCGCGACCGGCGCGGCCCTGGCCCAACTGCTAAATAAAATTAATATGAGTATGCGCCTCACGCTCAATCGTATTTCTGCTTCAACAGGTTTTTGTATTCAGCCTCGATGGCGGTGTGGTCGACGACGTCCCCCTGATTGGGATCAAAATTCCAGTTGAGCTTCTTAGTCCAAGCGTATGGTTTGGGAGGCGCGGGGGCCTTGCCTTTTTCCACCAGTACACCCAGGCCCTTGGGTACGGTCATCGCAACCTTGGCGTCGGCGGGAGTCACGTCCACTGCGCCTTCCTCGACACAAAGCCAGAAGGCATCGTGCTCTCCGACGGAGGTGAAGAATTCGGTACCTCTCACTCCCGCCACGGCCGTCTTGGTTTTCACGGTGAAATGCTGCTTATCGTGTTTGGATACAAGTGCAAACACCGCCCCGTAAGTCAGCTCAATACCACTGGGTCCAGCCTCGGGAGCACCGGTCGCATGCACGACGATGCGCGAGTTTTCTTTTAACTTTAAGCGCGAGCCGTCCGCGAAGGATAGAATGAGTAGCCCGCCGGCACCGGTTTTTAGCGTATCCCCGTCGTTCACGCGCATGCCGACTTTGAGCCGCGAGTCGCCTTTGGCGTTCACCGTAAAAGCATCACCTTGGGCTGCCACGACGCCGGCATCCGCGGCATAAAGCGTGGGAGAGCATAATACTAAAATGGTAAGGAAGTGGTGAACTATGCGCATCGCTGATATTAGCTTCACCGAGAAAATGCAGGATTACAAATGGCAATTGGCTGCCTGAGGACAGTTTCGCGAAACAAAGCGCTGTTCATCTTGTCCCACTCGGCGTGCGGCAAAAAGTTGGACGAGGGAAAGCAAGCTCGAGAACAGAAGACACTGGCCCTTGGCCTTGATCCTTGAACCGGGCAACGGTTGACTCGCACTGGAAGTGAGAAAACCGGTCCTTTGGTCGGAGTCAAGCACGCACTCAACGGGCCAATGCCTCCGGAGAATTCGCAATCATCGCTCGCAATTCGACCTCGCTCACTCCGCTCTGCAACAGCATTTGAAAATACGCCGCACCTTCGGGGTCCGGCGCGCGACCCAAAAAATCCAAATAGGCGCGACGGACAATGGCTTCGACAGAATTGTAAATGGCAGCGCGAATCGAGAGGATATCGCCGCCATTTTGCACAGAGACACTGGCCCAATAGGCTAAACCTTCTACCTCGAGAAACCGCCCCAAAATATCGAGATAGGTCTGAACCACTTCATTGCGCGTGCGGACTGCGGGATCCGCGGGGGCGGCTGCGGGTGAAGGATTTGCCGCCGTGGGCGGAGGGGCTGCGCCGTCCGCAGGCTTCGGCGGGCAACCGGGAGGAGGCTGCGCACCTGGTGGAGGTGTCACGCCGGGGGGAGGAGCGCAATCTTTTGGCGTAGGCGTTGTACCGGGCTGAGATTGGGGCTGGCTGCCGCCTCCAGACCGTGCGGCCGAGGATGGTGGTGCCGGCAGCGCGGGAAAAGCATCGTAGTTTGGTTTTCCGCGAAAGCACGTGAGCGTGTAAGGATAGTCCATTGTCATTACGTAGTGGTACATGTTCACGATTTTTCCATCCCACAAAATGTTGGAGGTGGTGCCGTGACACTCATCCAGATCTTTGCCGCTGATCTCATTGCCATCGACATCAAACGGGCTGAAAATTCCAAAGCCGGCGAGCGCGTAACCAACAAGGGCGTTGCTATCGCGAATATGAGGAACGCAGTCCGACAGAAATTGGCGATGGTATGAGCCACCAGGCTGGGGTTTTCCCCCACAGGCTTGCGCGGCCGTCTTAACCACCAATCGAATGCGAATCAATTTGCTCATCAAAAGAGCGCGTCGATTCGGTACGTAGTGATGAGAACTTCCTCACTTCTCATTCTATATTATAAAGACAAGCATTTAGGTCTTGGTACTTAAATTGCTACACCAGCGCTAGGAGGTCCCATGTGGTAGACTAAAGCAATGTGATCGGAATGATCACCGATCGCGACCTAGCCATTCGCGCATTGGCCGAAGATCTTTAACCGCGCGAAGTGGATGTTGAAAATATAATGATAATGATTCCTGACCTCATTTTTTGCTGGGCGTGGTGAGCCTTTCGGAGGCCTTTCGCTTTGCCACTAAGATCATGCAGGCTGGAGAAACGCTGGGCGGAATTTTAGACTATCGTCACAGCGAACCTGGCGCGGAGCTAGGTAACCATTAACTAAAGGAGGCCGAGATGAGAGGTTCAAAAAAAAGCAAAATATTGTTGGCATCCTCGGTGGTTCCGGTTTTCCTTGGGGCCGCTGCAGCTGCATTCTATTTAGTCAGTCGGTATAAATCGAATGCCACTCCTGATCGCGATTCAGACAAAGTGGGTGAAGCTTCCGCGGAATCTTTTCCCGCAAGTGATGCACCCGGTTGGCGATGATTTTCTCCGGCAGGATGACCGCTCAAATCCTGCCGCAGCTTCTACTTGCAGTTGAATTTGTTTATACTTCCCAACAAACCACACTCCTAAAATAAATTTCCAATGACGCCTTATCGAACAAGCATCCCAATCGCACAATTAATGTGACGCGCATTTTCTGACGAGGACTTCCTGCAGTCCTATTTTGGCGGGGGAACGTCGTATGTCTCAGGCTTAAGGCTGTCGAAAAAGATTCTCGATGAGTACGACAACCACACCCACAATAAGTTTGTTTTGCTAATTGGCGATGCCGAAAGTAATGACGCCGCGGAATCGGTCGCGTTACTCAGGGAAATGGCTACGGATCTGCAATACTTTTCGTTCGCGGTGACGAAGGGCACTCACGGAGCGCACGACAATGCGTTTGTGAATGTATTTGAAGCGTATAAGAAACGCTGGCCGTGGATTGGGATTGCGAATTTAAGAACGATGGCGGATGTGATTCCTTCGCTTAAGAAATTGTTTCCGAAGGACGAGGGGCAGCCTTTGCAATAAAAACTGGCCCCTTTAAATGTTGATGAGCTGAAATCAAGGAGACCATGAGGTGAACGCCAATCGGTTAAGGCAACAAATTGCGAAGAATTAACATTATCTGACTGAGGAATCGCTTTAAGCGCTTAGAAGGGCCGCAGCTCTTTCATATTGTGAAGAGACCTGGTTCTTAGGCTCGAGTCGCAATTGATTATTTCGCTTTAAATAAACGTCCGTTTTCGCAGAAATAGAGATTGATCGTGAACTTGGGAACATTGGTCGTACTTTGTGCGACCGGCCCTTGGCTTTGGCGGCGGGGAGAGCGCCAGGCTCGCTGAGTACACCGCAAGCTCGGCTCTCAACTGATAAATTGATTAGTCCCAATGTTCCTGCTAATTTTCCATACCCATCCCCATGCAGGAGCACCCATGATCCGCCCGTTGATTCTATTTCTTTTCCTGACCTCGTTCCCCGTCCACGCCGCCGTCCCCAAGATGGATACGTTCATCACCCAACTCATGGCCAAAATGACTTTGGAAGAAAAAATTGGCCAGATGGAACAGTACACCGCGGAAATGGCAGTGACGGGAAACAGCATCAAAGGCGATTACCGCGACGAAATCATCAAGGGCCGCGTCGGCTCGATCTTAAACGCCCACGGTGCGAAATTCACCCGCGAGCTGCAAAAAATCGCAGTCGAGAACACACGACTAAAAATTCCGCTGATCTTTGGCTACGATGTCATTCACGGTTTCAAAACTATCTTTCCGATTCCGCTCGGGGAAAGCAGCAGCTGGGATCTTAAGCTAATGGAAAAGAGCGCCCGCCTCGCCGCCAATGAAGCGGCCGCGGAAGGGGTGCATTGGACTTTTGCACCAATGGTCGACATCGCCAGAGATCCGCGCTGGGGCCGCATCGCCGAAGGTGCGGGCGAGGATCCATGGCTCGGATCACGCATTGCCGAAGCCCGGGTGCGTGGCTTTCAAGGAGATGTTCCTGGAGCCCAAGACCGTGTCCTCGCGTGTGTAAAACATTTTGCAGCCTACGGCGCGCCCATCGCGGGCCGGGATTACAATTCAGTCGACATGAGTGAGCGAGAGCTGCGTGAAACCTATTTGCCCCCGTACGCCGCCGCGATTAACGCAGGCGCCGCCACGGTGATGACATCCTTTAATGATATCGCCGGGGTGCCGAGCACGGCGAACGAGTGGCTGCTCACGGATCTACTGCGTCGCCAATGGAAATTCAAGGGCTTCGTGGTGACCGATTACACCGCCGTCAACGAACTCATTCAACACGGCGTTGCCGCCGATGAAAAACAGGCGACGCAACTGGCAGTGCGGGCAGGCGTTGATTTGGAAATGCAGGGCGGATTGTTTACGAAGAACGTTCCCGCCCTAATCAAGGAGCACAAACTCAACCGCGCCTTAATCGATAAATCCGTACGCCGAATTTTGGAAGCCAAATATAAACTGGGATTATTTAATGACCCCTATCGCTTCAGTGATGAGCAGCGCGCGCAACCGATCGTTATGGCACGCGATAAAATGGAGCACGCCCGCGAGGTCGCCCGCCGCTCCATCGTATTGCTAAAAAATTCGCGCTCGCTTTTGCCGTTGAAACGCGCCAGCACCATTGCCCTGATCGGCCCGTTCGTGGACAATCAGCGGGATGTGATTGGCAATTGGTCGGCCGCAGGCGACTGGAAAAAGGCTGTCAGCCTGGCTGTAGGAATCAACGCCGCGCGCGCGGGCCAAGGAAAAATCGTCACAGCACAAGGCGCGGAGCTCGTGGATTCAAAAGGCTCAACCGATGCTCTAATCAACGAGGCTGTGACCAAGGCCAAAAATGCCGATGTCGTCGTCCTTGCCCTCGGTGAACCGGAATGGATGAGCGGCGAGGCTGCTTCTCGCACCCGCGTGCGCGTACCTGAAAATCAGCAAGCGCTCCTTCGCGCTCTGCACGCGACCGGCAAACCAATCGTGCTGGTATTATTCAACGGTCGCCCGCTCGCTCTAGAACTCGAAAACGAAATGGCGGATGCCATTGTTGAAACTTGGTTCTTGGGTACCCAATCGGGACACGCCATTGCCGATGTTTTATTTGGTGATTACAATCCGGCGGGCAAACTCACCGTGACCTTTCCGGTCAATGAGGGTCAAATTCCGATCTATTATGCCACCAAACTCACAGGCCGGCCATTCAATGCAAAGTCGAAATACACTTCAAAATATCTGGATGCCAGCAATGAGCCGCTCTTTCCCTTTGGCTGGGGCCTAAGTTACACCAACTTCACTTATTCGTCGGTTCAACTGAGCCGCGATCGACTTAGACCAGGCCAGAAACTAAAAGTCAGTGTCACAGTTACAAACTCAGGCGCGCGTGACGGTGAGGAGACTGTGCAGTTTTATATTCATGACCTGGTGGCCAGCGTCAGCCGACCGGTGAAGCAGTTGCGGAGCTTCGCCAAAATATTTTTGAAAAAAGGCGAGAGCCGTGAGGTGGCGTTCGAACTCAGCTTAGAAGACCTAAAGTTTTACAACCAAGCCATGAAGTGGACTACCGAGCCCGGCCGGTTTAAGGTTATGGCCGGAGGTAACTCCCGAGACCTGAAGGAGGCGAGCTTCACCTTGATAAATTAATGGGGGGCTGGCCTGGGCCGCGCGCTTCATGGCTGTTTGAATTTCAGGGATCTCCATAAACTGTTTCCAGATCGAAGTTTGATCCTCGGTGTTCGCTAAACTTAAATAGGCCGGACCCACTGTAATTCCTAAGACCACCTCGGCAAACCAATCGTTGTCCAAATCTAAGCTATCAATAAAACCATATTTTCCCCAGATCTTCGAACCGTAGGGGCCGTTCCGCCATTGGTTTGCGTCGGCAAGAATTTCGGTCGGTAAAAACATTGCGGACCCAGCCACACAGCCAATACAGACTGTGCCAAAATGCCACAGAGGTGAATAAGCTTGATAATTGTTTAAGCCGGGCGCCTCGCCTGCACTAAAGCCCCAAAAGCCCTCTCGCGTAGTTTTATACGTTTGTTGGGTGTGGATAAATTCCCGCTGATAGCGCGTCATTTCCACGCTATTTAGAAAATAATTTTGAAAACCGTCATCGTAGCCGCGAAAATCCACAAATAAATGGGAATATTGGTGAACGAACAACGGTTGACCAAGGCCCATAAGCGAGGATGGACTAGACGGTATGGCGGCCATGTCCCGATTCCAGGCTCGCCAGGTTTCCAGCGGCAACGGCTGGGTGGGATGGCCCAATCCGAGCAAGATCAGAATCATTTCTTCCGCGTACATATTCCATTCAGCAGGCGTATAGCCACTCTCAGGGCTGAATGCCATGCTCAACGTCCGTTTGCGCGGAAACTGGCCACCGTTGGTCATGGGATCGTTGAAGTCTAAATCGACATAAAGCTGATGGGTGATCTCGGCAACTTCCGAGCCTGGATAAACCTGTGCCGCATAGAGAGCGCCCGCCATAAATAGCGCCGTGTCGATGGTTGAGTATTCGGAATTCCAAACCCGCGCACCCGTACTCCAATCGAAAAAATGAAGAAACCAACCCTTTCGCCTGGCCACGTGGTCACGGGTAAAACGCAAAGTCCTCAAAACATAATCCTGCGCCAAACCGCAGTCGATCAATCCTCGGGTTGCCGCATTGCTAAGAACAGCAAGGCCGAAGCCGGTGGCGGCAATGGACGCGACGGTGTTGTCGATTGGATTGACTCTAAAATTGTACGCACGGTCCAAAACTAGTCCGCTCACGGGATGGGCGTTGTCGAGAAAGTAGGCAATCGCGGTGCGCTCCAATTCGACTTTGGTTTCGAGTGTTGCGTGGCTCGACCAGCCCCACATCATGCAAAGGACAAATCCTATTACCTTGATTTCCATGAGGCCCGCCATTGGCTTAAATTTATATTTATATTTATATATGGATGAATTACATCGGGCACAATTGGACGTGTCAACGATTTTTAAAACCAGGCCCCTTAGGTAATACGTAGTGGCCGTTCATAGGATTTGTAAGCGACGAGGTCTGGCAAGCCTAGCAGTTAGGAACGCTGCCAAAACGGTCGCTTCCCATCAATAACCATCGCCATAAAGTTGGGCGACGCAATGCCCGCCCACTTTGCAAATGTCCGGCGTGAGTAGCCCGGAAATTCCATCGATGCCCATTGATCAATCCGCTCAACAAATTCTTGCGTGGACAAGAAGTCCAAGCGTTGGGTTTTTTGTATTTATCGCTCAAGTGATATAACTGCCAGTCTTTAGTTATCATTGCAAAGTGAATGTCATGATATTTTAGAAAAATGGTAACATTTTTGTTATCAATACTCGGATTTTTTCGAAAAACTAAAGGAGATGATATTGGCGTTTATTGATCACTCGCGGCTTATAACCGCGGCCTCGCCCGAGGAAGCGTTAGTCAGTCTGAATTGTGATTTGTTTAAGGTGCAATGGAAACATGCGCGATAACCACGCAGTTCGTATCGGGTGTCCAAAAATTAAGCGCGACAACTGTCTAAACCCATGTTCTAATCTCCGCAGGAGGACCTATGAGCGTACCGCACATGATGACCACCACAGCTTTTGAACTGTCCGAATATAAAATTGAAAAGAATTTTGGTTTAGTGCGCGGAATCACGGTGCGCTCACGTTCGATCATCGGCAACATCGGGGCCGGATTTCAAATGCTCTTTGGCGGGAATATCTCCCTCTACGCCTCGATGTGCGAGCGCGCCCGCGAAGATGCGTTCAACTTGATGTTGGAGCACGCCTCACAACAGGGCGCTAATGCAGTCATTGGCGTACGCTACGATGCAACGGAAATCATGGGTGGCGTGAGCGAAGTTCTTTGTTACGGAACGGCCGTGAAGGTCACGCCGTAGACCCCTTTTGAGACGTCGCGCCCCAACCTCGCCGGCCGGAGTTGCGACCCTGGCGAAGATCAATACGCCTTACTAATCAAATATTTTTCTTCAGCGCCTCGACAATGGACATCTTGGAAGCCCGCAGGGCCGGAAGCCAAGTCGCGGCCACCGCCGCACAAGTTGAAATAAAGATGGCCTCCAAATAAGCGCCCGGAATGAAATTAATCACAATCGGAATGCGCACCGAAGTTCCAGGCAGCTCCATCCCGAATTGCATCCATGTGATCAGCAAACTACACAGCCAACCTAGCAGCGCACCAAAGGTCGAGCCTAGCGCCCCAAACAAAAACCCTTCTAACAGAAACTGCCGGACCACCGAACTGGGGCGCTCACCCAAAGATCGCACCGTGCCGATCTCGCCGGTGCGTTCGTACACCGACATCCCGATCGTGTTCAAAATTCCCAGAAACACTAGCGTTAACAAAATAATCTGAATGACAAAGTTTTGAACCTTAAAAAAAGCTTCGACTTGGCGGAAAAAAAAGGCCAGTTCATGCCACGTTTTCGCCTTATAGCTAGGCTTGAGTTCGGTGGCCTTTTTTTGCAAGCGCTCGCGTGCGGAATCCGTCAATTTGGTGTCGTGAAGCCGCACTGTCACCAGCTCCACGCGGTCCGTGTCCAACAGATTTTGCACAGTGGCGAGTGGCATTACGAACAGATTGTCGTCAATCTCTGAGTTGCCGGTAAAAATAATTCCCCGCACGCGCAAATCCATGGCATTCATCACGCCGTCCAAAGTGTAAGTCAGGACCGTCATGGTGTCGCCGACATTGACGTTGATTTTCTTGCGCAGGCCTCCGCCAATGCACACGTCCATCTTAGAGTCCGCGCCCAGCCCCTCCCCCTCGGAGACCAAAAGATTACGGCCGAATTCAACTTCTTTGATGGGGTCAAAACCCATACCTTTCGCGCTCACCGTAAGCTCACCCGTACTCACCAGACCAAAAAAGGTGAGACGGCCCGAGATCCATTTGACATCCGGATCGGAACTCAAAGCTTGTTCCAATTGGGCGGAGTTGGCGATCAACTGATTGGTCCTCTTGCCAGGCTTAAGATCCCAAAAGTCCTTCTCGGCGATTTGAATATGTCCAAACTGATTGTCGATCATGACGCGTCTGGTTTCGGTCAGAATGTAATCTGAAAAGCCCGCGAAAATCACCTGACCCACAACCGCGCCGCTGATCATCAGCACGTTGACAACAGTTCGTCCGCGATGACGAATGATATTTCGCACCGCAATTTTCAAACGCAAGATCATAGTACGATTTTTCCGTCTTTAAGGTGAACCACTTGCCTCGCCTGTTTTAAAACCATGGGATCATGGCTTGAAAAAATAAACGTAATCTTTTCGCTCGCATTCAAATGCGACATCAGGTCCAAAACATCTTTGGCTGTGGTGGC
>JANXMF010000195.1 GCA_025354795.1 Pseudobdellovibrionaceae bacterium | reverse complement strand
CGGCCGTTTTCGCGGAATCTTCAAGTCTACGAAATGACGATTTATTTTGCTATACTACGAATTTGAATATGCACAGGCTGTCGCGCAACTCGATGAACCGGTTGATCTCGAAAAGCTGGTAAACGAAAAAAAGGTGGATTTGGAGGCCACGAATAAGACGCCTGATCTCTGGGAAGTCTTTCGGCCCGACTCGAAACGAATTAGGGACCTGTCGATTGCATCGCCGGTTGAGGACGATCTACCACTCCCTCCAACGTAGCTTGACTCAAGAAATCCGCCCACGCTTAAAACCTTGCGGGGCCTGATTTTTACCGCCGATCAAAACGAGAATAATGAAAATAAAATAGAGATGGCTGGTGACTTTTCCGTCCATCTAAGGCAAGCTGCTCTCCTTTTTGTCCATTCACATTCTGGTAGAGGTCACATGCAAAATCAGCAAGACTATCTGGTTTCATACCCTGGGAGCAGCGGTCCCCTTGCACGCCGCTGCCGCGAATGTTTTGGCGATAGGGTCTGCCATAAGGCACAGGGCTATCTTGCGGCTGGTTGGGTGGCAAAGCCTGCGGTCAGCGGGAAGCGCATTTCTGGCCATATTACAGGTTTATATGTGGGAAAGGTTGATCTTGTTTGGGGATTGAATGGCGATGACGAGCTTTTTGCGGCCTGCGCTTGCCCACAATACAAACGTGGAACCTTATGTGAACATATTTGGGCTATGATATTAAAGGTCGACCAGGTCGGACTTGGAAGCAGCGTCCCCGGTAATGGGAAATTGCTGGTTTTTCAATTGGGCGATGTAGGCGATGATGAATTGGCTCTTGTTGATGTCGAACTGGATCGAGTACACAAAGCTTCAAAGCCTGTGGAAAAAGCCTGGCTTAACAAAATTAAAGCGCTTCAGGAAAGACGACCTGGAGTTACTCCTAAAAATTCCAATCGCCTCTCTTTGCGCGGAGGAAAAGCACGGGCTGCCTTTTTTGCGCTGAATTTGGATTCGAGCCGCGAGATTGCACAAATTGTTGTTGAACTCCTCTATCGGGAGAAGCTGATGGGCGGCGGTTTAGGCATTATAAAATATGATCGCGTGTCAAAGGAAGACCTTGCGCTCTATGAGGATCCCAAGGATCGGGATATTATGGCAAAGTTACTCCTAAACGGGATATCACCGCAGGGGCGGACTTATAGCTCTGGCGGGTATTCGTCGCCAACTGAAACAACGTTTTACCGGGCTACGCTCCCACCTGATTTTCAAGAGGAAATGATTCGAGAACTCTGTGAGACGGGGCGGTTTGGCCTGCTCAATGACGGCCAAAGTGGAAAGAGAGAAATCTTACCACTCGCATTTGATGATCAGGCGCCGTGGCGATTTGAATTGGTGGTGAACGCCGAAACTGACCACTACAAAATCGGTGGGCGCCTCTTTCGTAAAACTGCGGCGGGTGATGAACGCATTCCAATTGAAGTGCCAAAACTATTGCTTTCAACTGGACTCGTCATCTTTCCTACCCAAGTGGCCAGGCTCGAAGCGAGAGAGCAGTTTTCATGGATCTCTTCCATTCGCGCGAGTGAATTCTTGAAAATTCCCTTGAGTGACGGACAGGAGTTACTGGAAGTTCTTGGGCAAGATCCGAATAGCCCTCCGGTTGAATGGCCCGCCCAATTGCAATGGCCTAAGGAATCACTCTCGCCCCTTCCTCAAGCCGTGATCAAATGGTCGGACAGTCACTACACACCTGGCCTCAACTTGGGAATCAAATTTTCATATGCCGAGCATGAGATATTCTTTGGCAACGCCAGTTCAACAATTTTGGACAAGGAACAAAAGCGCGTCATTGTGCGCAATTTGGCGGAAGAAAATGGGTTTTTAGAAAAATTAAAATCTCTAAAGAGTGTTGAGCCCGTTACAGGTGAGAACGGCGAGGCATCGTTTAGAATCATTCCTACTGAGTTTCCAAGTTTGGTTTCAAGTCTGCTTGAGTGGGGTTGGAAAGTCGAGGCGCACGGGAAGAAGGTCCGAAGCTCTGGTGAATTTAACATGGGGGTCACTTCAGGCGTTGATTGGTTTGACATACACGGCGACGTCAAATTTGACGGAGGACTAAGTTTAGCCCTTCCAAAACTACTGGCGGCCATTGAGCGGCGGGACAATTTGGTGGCGCTCGGTGATGGCACATTTGGAATGCTTCCATCGGCTTGGCTTGAAAGATACGCGCCGCTGGCCAAGCTCGGCAGGCAAGTTGAAGAGGGGCTCAGGTTCACTCGCGGTCAGGGCGCATTGCTTGCCGCGTGGCTCGAAGAAGAAAATCTTTCCTCCGACCTCGATTTTTCAAAATTGATGAAGGCCCTCAAGTCCCGCACAAGCCTTAAGCCACTCTCACCACTTCCGACGTTTCGGGGCGAGCTTCGTCCCTATCAAAAAGAGGGCTTGGCCTGGCTTGGCTTTTTACGTGAGACCGGTCTTGGTGGGATCTTGGCGGATGACATGGGCCTTGGAAAAACGGTCCAAGTCTTAGCCCACCTTCAGGCAGAGTATGCGTCGATGACAAAGGAGACCCACAAACCAACTCTGATTGTCGTTCCAAAAAGCTTGTTGTTCAACTGGCGTGATGAAGGTGCGAGGTTTGCGCCAAATCTCAAGGTGATGATCTATGCTGGTTCCGACAGGCACCATCTTCTTAAGGAATTCAAATCAACGGACATCATTCTGGTCACCTATTCGACCATGAGACTGGATATTGAGGAATTCCGCAGGCATGATTTTCACTACGTCATTTCCGACGAAGCCCAGGCGATTAAGAATGCAACTTCCCAATCACACATGGCGTGTTGTCTTTTGCGTGCCAAACACAAGCTCGCCATGACCGGAACGCCAGTTGAAAATTCCGTCGACGATCTGATTTCTATTCTTGATTTCGTAAGCCCAGGGCTGCTCGGCGAGAATGTCCGAAACCGCCTGTCTTCGGCTGCCACCCAGGGCCGCATCGACTCGAAGGTCCTGTCCCAGTTATCAAAGGCGTTACGGCCATTCATTCTAAGGCGCACCAAGGATCAGGTCTTAAAGGACCTCCCCGATAAAACTGAAAAAGTGCTGCACTGTGAATTGAGCACCCAAGAGATGCGCGCGTACGTCGAACTTCGCGAACATTATCGTGCACATCTGGCCGGAGAAGTTAAGCGCCGGGGGCTTTCCAGATCCAAGATCGTCATACTCGAGGCACTCTTGCGATTGAGGCAGGCCGCCTGCCATCCGGGCCTAATCGACAAGAAGCGGATGGGTGCTCCAAGTGCCAAGGTCGAAGCACTAATTGCTCAGATACGATCGGTGACTTCCGAGGGGCACAAAGCGTTGGTGTTTTCCCAATTTACAACTTTTCTCGATATCGTTGGTCTGGCGTTAAAGAAGGAAAAAATCGCGTTTGAGCGCCTAGACGGCAAAACGCCACATTTGAAACGGCGGGATATGGTCCATCGCTTTCAAACGGAATCGGCGTCGCACGTATTTCTGATCAGTCTCAAGGCTGGCGGGGTAGGACTGAATCTAACCGCGGCTGATTACGTATTTATTTTAGACCCCTGGTGGAACCCTGCCGTCGAATCGCAGGCAATCGATCGCTCCCACCGGATCGGGCAAAAGAATAAGGTGATCGCCTATAAGCTGATCGCAAAGAATACCGTGGAAGAAAAGATCATCGAGCTGCAAAAGCAAAAACGCGAAGTCGCCGATGCGATAATCTCGGCGGACGCGAGCCTTTTGAAAAAACTGACGGCGAAGGACGTTGAGATGCTGTTGTCATGAGCGGCTGGCGGGGCCGCTTCTGGTCTCGCCACGACGCAAAGGCGGTCCAAAGGTCCAGAACCGAGGTTACGGTAGCGATGCGAACAAAACGGCCGCCTTTGGTCACGTGGCGCCGTTTTGTGCTCGCGGGAAGTCAGTACCAACTCGATTGTATTTCAGATGGCAACCATTGGGTTATGGAACGGCTGGCTTTTTCCATAATTTCCGCCTAACCTATCATTCATGAGATTATTGAATATTAAAAATCGAATGTTTGGCTCGATTGTCGCGTGCTTGATACTTCTTCCACTCTACGCACCTGGCACTCAGTTCGAAGACGACGATAAGTTAACGAATCTCCTCCCAAAATGTGAAGTTGGCGACATGAATGTTAAGCCTCCAAAAAAGTTTTTTATGATCGATGGGGTAAATACCTGTAGTTGCGAGGACGATCAATATAGCTCGCCCATACTGGTATGCACCCATCTCAGGGTAGACAAAGTCATTCCACACACCGGCTGCAAAGTATCGGCGAAAGTAATTCAAGGTGGACCCAAGCAGATTGAAGTGCTTATAACGACTACTGAGCCCCTTGATCACAAGAACGGGAAGGATCAATGTGCCTGCCTAAATGAAAAACTTGTATGTTTCACAAAGGGAAACGCCCCTGCTGGTGTCGGCTTGCCTGGGGCCGCTCGGTAAAGGTTTTGGACGGGCCAGAAGGATATGGTTGGTGGAGTGGGCCCCTTATGCTAGAGAAAATAATCCACTAGCTTTAGTACAGGCCGAGCAGCTTTCTTCTGATTTCTCAGTTTAACTTCAAACTCCTCTGGTGACTGGTAGTCAAGAGAAGAGTGCATTCTTTTTCGGTTGTAAACTTCCTCGATGAACTTGGGAACCCTTTTTGTCACCTCTAATTAACCTGTGCAAATCGTCGCGCTCGCCCATCGGTGTCGCTGAGAAATCGATAAAATTAATCCGCCCGCATTTGGAATGCCGGCAATTACCGGCGTGCTTTCAGCGGCACCAATGCAATTTTGAGTTCGCAGCCCACAGCACTTGCGGCCCGGCTCATGGTGTCGAGCGAAAGTGCTGTGTAGTCTTCATCAAAAACGCGTGTTGTTGTTGTAGGACTGCCTAAAGCCTTTCTCAGCTTACTTTTATTAGCCTTGGCCTTGACCATGCGTTTTTCAAGTTGGTGAATGAACGTGCGCTTAGTGGCCCTGACTGAGACCTGGGCCTCAAGTCCCTCGGCTTCGAGAAAATCGGCTAAGCTAGAGCCCGTGTGAATATTTTTTTTCCTTCTCATGACTTCCCTCTTCTAATTACTTGTTCGATCTCTTTTTGCTTGTGCATCCACTTCTTCATTCGTGTCCACGCCAAATCAAGATCCGCCTTGGGCGTTTTGCGGCTCGTCTTCTTAAAGAAGTGGACCAAGATCATGATGGAGCCATAAACAAAAAATAAAGTCCGATACTCAATGTCTACAACCGTGTGCCTGACTTCAAAAATCGATTCTTGAAACGGTCCCTTGCCAGATCTTAGTCGATCCACATATGGGCGGTCCACCCGCCAGTTCAGTTCAACAAAGCGAATGTCATCCCCTACGACATTCTTGGTAGGCCGACCCAACTCTAGGAGGGCCTCCTTAACTGGTTCGTTGCCAGATTCGCTCGCGTAGAACTTGGCATGGATGCGCTTTTCAAGAGCTGTTTTACCTATCGGCTTTTTCACTCTTTAACTGTACTCTATAGTGTACCTGTTTGCAAGTGCCTCACTCTGGTATTTAGCTTTAATCGCCAGCTTTCCATTCTTTATGTCAAAAATCGGTGGGAACATCCCGCCTAAACTATTAAACCAATCTACCGGTTTCCCCCGGCGCTAGGAGCGAAAATGAAGGAGTATACTCAATTAGAGCATGAAGAACCGATATTGTCAGAGCCAGCTAAAAAGATGCCGTCTAAGACCGTTGACCGTGTGACACTTGGACCCGATGAATCGGAACGGGAGTCGACCGGCTCCGCCCTATTTGGCCCGATTTAATGCTCATGGAAAAACACTTCTATATGTGGCCGCAAGCCATGCCGATCCAACACTTTATCCAGATCTGCTAAACGAATTCTCGAGCTTAAACACGAAGCAGAAGTCTCGAGCGGAACGCGCCACTGAACTGGATGTTCGAGAGCCAGCGTTCATAGGGTGATGAGGAAAGTGATAAGTCGCGCAGCCTTGGTATCAAGGCGAAAAATCGTGCCGAAGTACGCAAGGCTCAACGTACCGACACAGTCATCGGCTAGCTTTAACAATTTGGCCTTCTGCAAGTAAACGTGCCGTATCGACGGCATACATTTTTTTGAGCGGGAATGTCGAGAGGCGCCGCATCTCCCAGATAGTCATTCTAATTGCTTCCGGTCGGTTCGGAGGAAGGTGTGCGCGATTCGGAGGATTCCGCATCGATCGGCCGGTCCCAGTTGATGATTCGAATTTCCACCCGGCGATTGAGAGCACGCCCAGCTTCGGTTTCGCTAGAGCCGATCGGTTTTTGCGAACCGAGCCCCTTGACTGAAATTTTTCTCGCAGGAAGACCCTGTTCGACAAAGACGCCCTTGACCAGCAGTGCGCGTCTTGTCGCTAGGGCAAAGTTTACGGACTGCCCCTCCTTGGCGTCAACGAAGCCCTGAATGTCGATGCCCTCATAGTTGGGAAATTGTTTGAGACGCTCGGCGATTGCGGCCAGGAAGGCGCGTTGGTCGGGCCCCACCTCGTCCGAGCCGGGAGGAAGATAACTCACACCCAAGGAACTGAATATTTCCGGAACTTGTATTTTTTTTGTGTGTGTGCGCGCGTATTTCACGACCTTGTTTGGCAAGTTCGATTGTGACGATGATTCGCCTTTTGCAGTTGAAACCGGTAGCGTGGGAGCTTTCAATTCCATGGATCCGGCGGTACCACCCGTGATTTTTTTATTTTCATCGGCGCTTGTGAGATCGGCCGGATTTTCAGTTTCTTGTCTAGTGCCAGCGGCATTCTGGTCATAATTGAAGGTGCTTTTCGTGCCTAGGTTCGGTGCCATTTCAGCGGGGGTGGTTACGCCGGAAAATGCAGCGGGGGTGGGGGAATCTGCTGCATTGGGTAATCTCGAAACATCGGGTTTTGCAACCGCCAACCAAGGTTTGTCCCGTGTGTCCGGCGCGGCAGAGGCCGGGGATTGGCCGTTGGCCTTGGCATTCTCGCGTTGCTTTTGCGCGGCCATCTCGCGATCATACATTTTGATTGAGGCCTGGCGAAACTTTTCCATTTCCTCTTCTGACTTTTTGGGCGCTGTCCAACGAAAGTAGAGATTGTAGCCAACCACCGGCAACACCAACAGGGAAATCGCCAGTTTGACTTTAGGGTTCTTTCGCATTCGCCCTCCTTAAGGACAACCAAAATTGCCAAATGCCGGTCCGGGAGAAATAAAGGCGCACGCTGATATGTTTCGATAATGCGGGATATGAAATACCACATCATCTCCGGAACAAGAATCGCCGGTAGCCCCCCAACCGTTAAATACTCCATCCGGACCAGCGCTCCACAATGTGTCGTAGCGGCAGTCGTTATTGCCGAATTCAGCCTCATTTTCCTCGAGCAGATAAACGTGTCCCCATGGATCGACGGGCACCGTGGCAAATCCCAGTTGATTAAACGAATGGATTGCGATTGGATCTGACACCGACGCTCCTACGGCCGAGCCGGGCGCGCAAAATCCCTCGGCGCAGGAAGTAGTCCAAAATCCAGTCACGTTACTGAGAACCGTATCATCGGCCGCCCGATTGCCCATGGCGGTCGCGGCGAGGCCGGCCATATCGGCAACCGCCCGGTTGTGACGTGAATGGTTAACAAGGGCCGAATAGTCCTGAACGGCCATCGACGCGAGAATGCCCATGATAGCCACCGTCACCATTAGCTCAACGGCCGAAAATCCCTGTTGATCTCTAAAATTGTACCCCAATTAAATCTCAATCTGGAACGAAATCCGCTCCCTTGCGAAAAGACCACCCTTACCTTACCGTTTTCGGCTCAATTCAATCATCACTTAAATGATCTGATCATCGGTTTATCAGGGATGACGGCACATGCATATATCGCTGCGCCCGGTGTGGAGGGAAAACTTATCGCTCTTGTCGATGCAACTATTGTTTGCATGAACGCGGGCACCCGCGAATTAACTGAGGTATCAGATAAAATCGGGCCGCGCGGTTGGGTTGGAGTTGTTGGCAACGTTGACGACTTTGTTATCATCTCGGTGCAACTAACCTCGAGTCCATTCCAATCAAAAATGATAAGCATTCAGTCCGACTCGTTAGGCTCTGTGACGAAATAACTTAGACATTTTGGCGCCGCGATTTTTGGGTATAAGACAAATAAAGGCCACTTTTTGGCGCTTTGCAAACTATCGACAGGCTGGATTCCAGACGCTGGCGGGACCCTGGCGGCGTAGTTCAGGTCAATTTTGCGATTGGATCCTGATTTTCGGCAAGGAATTTTGCT
>JANXMF010000193.1 GCA_025354795.1 Pseudobdellovibrionaceae bacterium | reverse complement strand
AGCAAAATTCCTTGCCGAAAATCAGGATCCAATCGCAAAATTGACCTGAACTACGCCGCCAGGGTCCCGCCAGCGTCTGGAATCCAGCCTGTCGATAGTTTGCAAAGCGCCAAAAAGTGGCCTTTATTTGTCTTATACCCTAAGATGGGTTATTTGAAGTGAGTTAGAGTTCCATTGGAATTGGTCACGATTGCTGTAATGGCGACATGTTTATCCCGGCCTGAGCCGACTGACAAATTAATCGAAGAGGTTAAACTCAACAACAAGTCTGCATCCACGGTTCGATTATCCTGAATGACTTTTGCCTCAACGACTTGCGATGGAACAAACGCGCAGTATCGGCGGCACACTTTGTTTTTTACCGCCACGAACGGCAGAAGAGCTCTCTCATTGAGTGTTCGCTTGGGCTCCCATGATTACGCGAACCTGATGGACCAGCCCATCGTCGGACAAGGTGATTCCCGTTGCGGGATTCACCTCGACACCATCGACTAATACTTTACGAATCCCGTGTGAAACATGGTCTGGATTCTCAACGTGGATTTCGTAGTGGGCTTTACCGTCCTTATAGACTGCCGTAAAGCCGGGCCACGCAGTGGGTATGGTCGGGTCGATGAACAGTTTGTTACCCTGTTTAAATTGAAGACCAAGAATCGTCTCCACTCCGGTTCGGTAAAGCCAGCCCGCAGCTCCTGTGTACCAGGTCCAACCGCCTTCGCCCGCTTTCTCACCCCCGTAAATATCGGCGGCAACAGCGTAGGGCTCAGCTCCGTAACGGGGATCCGAAGCATGGGTCGTGGGCAACATGCTTAAGTATAGTTCCATGGCCGTGTCACTGTCTCCAAGCTCCGCGACGGCTCTAGGCAGCCAACTGGTGCCGTGGGTGTATTGGGCGTTGTTTTCGCGCAAACCGGGTGGATAGGCAGCCAATGAGCCGCCCCATGGCTGCTCGTTTATAGTGCCATCGAACAATAAAATCATTCGATCCTTTGGTTTGTACAAGTCGGCAACGGCCGATTCAATGGCCTTTTTCGCTTTGTCGGGAGCCGCTGCTTTGGATAGCACGGACCACGCCTGGACGATGGCATCATCGAACGTGATATTCTCCCCGTTATCGGCAAAGGCTCGAATAAAATAATTTCCATTCCAGCCATGAACATCGAGGTTTTGCTTTAGCTTAGCGGCGGCTTCGCGATAGTTGAATTGCGTCCCCACATCTCCTTGAGATTTCGCGACTTCCGCGAACTTGATTAAAACATCGTAAAGGAAAAACCCGAGCCATACACTTTCGCCTTTTCCCAAATGCCCGACTCGGTCCAAAGCGTCGTTCCAGTCACCCTTGCCAATCAAGGGCAAACCATGCACTCCCATTCTTTCCGAAAGAACTAGAGCGATGGCTCTTTTTGCGTGATCGTAAACCGTGACCTTTTTGTCGCTAAAACCCATGGCCTCAACGAAGTCGAGCTCGCCGGGGTTAAGCTCTCGACTGGCAACGGAAAAGGGCGTGACTTCCTTCAAAATGGACATGTCACCGGTGACTTCAAGATACTGCGAAATCGCCAAAGGCAACCAAAGTAAGTTGTCACTGATCGTCGAGCGTTGGCCCAAATTGTTATGCGGATGCCACCAATGCTGAACATCACCCTTTTCAAACTGATGCCGGGTGGATTCGACAATGTGGTTCCTCGCAACGGTGCGAAAGTGGCACTGACCACCGCCAATCATATTCATAATAGTCTGAAGCTGATCCCGGAAGCCATAGGCTCCGCCGGATTGGTAAAAGCCCGAGCGCGCCAAGTAGTGGGCGTAATAGGACTGGTATGGGAGCCAGGTGTTCAGCATGGTATTAAGCGATTCGTCCGGAGTGCGCACCTGCAAGCCGTCGAGGACGGTGGCAATCTCGGATATCGCAGACTGGCCCTCCAATGCGACTTTGGCAAAGCTCTCGTAAAGTTCTAAATAATGATTCGCAGCCTGCCCATTTTCAGCCAATCCGACGACAAATGAAAGCTGCCGGGATTGGCCAACGCCTACTTGCACACTGGTGGTTAAACCTGAAAAGGGATCGTTGGCTGTCGCGTACAAATTGTTATTTGTAACTTGGCCGATGTTCCCTACAAGTCCATGGAACCCGACGGACTGCGGAACCGCGGCATCCGACGAGTGAGCAAAGATTGCCCGGCGATTGGAATCGTAGGTGACTACGGTTTGCGAAGCCGTTCTCGGATAGTTCGCGCCAATGGCCCATTTTAGAAAACTTGAAAGTTCCAGATCAACATCCTTCGCACTGTCGTTGTTGACCTCAATTTGCCAGAATTCCATCGGGGTTTTTCGCGCCACAAACATAGTCATCGACATTGCCAGGCCATCGTTGCGACGGAACTTGTATTTAATGTAGCCAGGTGAAACTTCCACTTCGTACTTGCCGTTTGGCGAAGGCGCGGGATTAGGAGTGATGGACCAAGTTTCCCCGGAGTTCTTATCCTTGACCAGAAGGCCTCTTAAGGGCGACTCGGTCGTAATATCTGGCGCGTAGGGCGTGACGCGCATTTGCTGACTATTGGCTCCGAAACTATAAGCCCAACCCGACTGAGTCGCCACGAAACCGTATTTGCCATTGGAAACCACCATAGACCATGGCTTTTTGGGAGCGAACGGATCGTCAATAATAAACTTCCTTCCTCCCTGTTCCCAATGTCCTATGGTTTCCGGCCGCGTTGGTGCACTGGAAATGGGTTTGGGTTGGCTATTGATCCGCAAATCACTCTGGGTTCGCTGAAAAAGATCGCGCATACGATCATGGGTCCGGTCCGGCGGAAGAGTGGGAATACCGTGGGCGGTCATTGACGTTTTTAGAGAGGCCGAAGCAACCAGTTGGGGAATCTGCGCGGCATTGTCCGAATAACCGAGCACAAAGGACACTTCGCTGCTCTTGCCGGGGTCAATGACCAGCGTTTTTGCGAGAGCCGCTGCGGGATCAAGCGTCGGCCCAAACTCACCAGCTGATTTTCCTTCAACGACCGCCCGCGGTGCCGTTAGGCTTCCCAGGCGGCCCAGAATATGAGTGCGGCTCCCGTCCGCCCAGTCGACATTTCCCTTGGTGTCGTCACTGATGGCGAAAAATCCGAACGGCTGACGCTCCTGCTCAGGGCCTTGCATCGTCCGACGGCGAGCAGTGATTATGCGGCCGTTAGCGCTCAGCTGGGTCAAAGTGTACAAATTTCGGTACACAGTATGATCGAGGTAGCGGTTGACGTCATCCATGATCCAATCGACATATCCGGTCACCTGAAGGTCCACAACCTTGCTGGTGCGATTGTGAATTGAAATTTTGCTAACCTTGGTCTTGCTGACGGAGGAGGCCGAAACCTCCACGGTTATATCTAGACTCCCCCCGCCTGGCTGAGAAATATGGTAGTCAAAATATCTGGCGCCGCCAACGGTCCGAATCGTATCTGGCGTATCGAGCTTTAAAGGGATAAGTTTTTGCGATTTATTGTCGCGAACAAAAAAGACTTCGTTGTGAGAAAATGCATAGGTCTTGCCCAACCAGGTGGAACCACCTAAGCCAGGAGCAAAAGTCACAAACTCACCATTGCCGACTAGCTCGTCAGGGTTGTATGTGACCTGCGGCTCATAGGCGTAGGCATTGGTGACCGGCGCTCTCGTGAAGTTTTTCAAGGTGGACGGTTGCCGATATTGAGCCACCGGAGTGCGCAAGAGTTTGGCCACAACACCGTGGTTGTTGTAAGACGATTGTTCGAACCAATCCTGCACGAAATTTTCATGGAGGTAATTTGCCAAGCTGACAAAGCCCATACCAACGTGATGCGCATAAAACTGAGGGCTGACCTGGTAATGAAGATTGAGTCCGCCGCCCTTGATCGTAACCGACTCGAATTGTCCATAGCGTTCACGCAGCCCCAGATCGTCCATCGCCCGCAGATTTTTGGCGACCGCCATTGGCGCCAGGCCAACCGCCAGTTGGCTCGCATAGGGTGCGATGACCTGATCGCCGGTGGCAATGAATTCTCGCGATTGCGACAAGCCTCGGACACCCCAAGCGGCATAGCCGCGGGAGGTATTGGAATTGGCCTCCGACTTCCCCCAGATCCCTCCGACAACATCTTTCATTTGCAGCGCTACGGCTTGTCTGTCCGCTTCGTCAAGCGGCGTGCCCTGATGTCTCATATACAAGCGCGGAGTATAGTATTCAAACATCGTTCCTGTGTAACTCTGGAGTTTCAGTTCCGGATTGGAATCGAGGTTTGCGATTTCAGTCCCGATTTTACTCTTCAAATTAGTCCATGCCGAAGTTGGAATTTGACCAAGCAGGATCGCAACCGCATATGCGGATCGGGCCTCGGAGATCACCATGTCATAGTGGCCAGGAGTGAAGTATAGCTTGCCGTCTTTGACCTGAGCGCCATGATAAAGTGCATTATTTTTTGCGTCATACAAAACATCGAAGCGCATGGTCTCGACGATTTTCTGCAAATCATAAACGAGCGTGGGATCCGAGTCGCCTACAGCTGTGATTGTGGCGATCAAAAAAGCCGCAAGATTTCCATTGTCCACTGTAGAAATAAATTTATTGCCGATCTCGGCCGGCGTTCCGTTGATGCTGTACCAGTTGTATAGGTGTTCGACGGAATGCCCGCGGCCGGATTGGTCATGCACAGTTGTGGTAAACTTCGGTAACTTTTGAATACTTATTACTGTCTGCCGTAAGCGACTCAAGGCCTCGTCCAGGCTGATCAAGCCCATCTTCTGTGCGACCGCAGTCGAGAGCATGTAGAGTCCAATATTGGTGGGGGAAGTCCGATAGTCGACGACAAGGGATTTACTTGTCCCCACGGTTACGTTGTCCGGCGGAAGAAAGTTCGTCGTGGCATTTACGCTTTCCTCATAGAATTTCCATTGGTCGCGCGCAAGGTTGCGAAAATAAATAACCGCGGTCGCCTCAGCTGTGGATACCTGAGTCCGCGGGGGACGCGTCAAGGCCTCCGCACAGGACCATAAATTATCGCCATGCGCGAATGCGGCCAGGTTGAGGGCCCCAAGCGTTGCGAGAAGCATTTTGAATTTGAACATCGACCGAAAGCAATGCCAGAACTAGGCCATGCTACTGTTGACCCTCCTTCGTCAGCGGTTAGCGGCCATGATAACCAGTTGAGTATGAGTACTTAAAAGTTTGAAAACGAGTGATTTGGTCGCGGTGCGATAGCGCAGATATTCAAACTTTTTTTCAAATTCTTTGAAATAGTTTCCTTGAGTCGGGTAAAAATTGGCTCAGTTTTTGAAAGAAAAGTCGAGTGCCGTCGATACGGCACGCTTACTTGCGCGAACGAAAAAGAAAAAAAACTCAGCTAGAGAAAAACCCGGTCCGTTGAGCCTTGGGTACTTCTGCGCGACTTGTTGCCGATAAGAAAGGCTGCGCGACTTATCACTT
>JANXMF010000192.1 GCA_025354795.1 Pseudobdellovibrionaceae bacterium | reverse complement strand
GGGGCCGAAATTGAAATTCACCTGTTTGTAACGGTTCCTAAGAAGCTGTTCAATTCCAAAGGCGAGTCGCAGTTGACGTTTCAAATCAACGAGCTCCATGCCCTTACTCGTATCACGAAGGAATTCGTGGCGGTCGGACCGCAGGCTCCGGTTTCCTTTTGACTTGAGCAATCCCACCTCCGATAACCGGCTTATGTTGAAACCCAGGGAAATTCAGTCCACCATAATCCTGGTTTTACTATTCGCAGTGGTTTTGCCTTTTGTCCCCAATTACACGGTGGATCCGTGGAATTTAATCAACCCACAAAACCTAGTCAAAGTGATTGCCCTAATCGCGTCCATTCAATTTGCCAGCTACGTGAGCGTGCGGGTTTTGGGGAACCGCGCGGGACTGATGATCTCCGGCTTTCTTGGCGGTCTGGTCTCAAGCACAACCGTCTTTGCGACCCTGCCTAGAAAAGTGCGGGAAAACCCGGTGCTGCTTTATCCCGCCATCGCGGCTTCGCTACTGGCCACTCTGGCCATGCTTCTCGAAGTGCTCACCATCGTGATGACGGTCGCACCAAAACTAGTGCCTAGGCTGAGCGGTCCACTTGGAATCATGTGTGCAGCTGGCTTGACCCTCGCATTGGTGCTCGGAGCCAAGGGAAAGACTGCACCCCCTCAGAGCGAGGGTTCACAAAACCCGCTTGATCTCAAGTCGGTGCTTAAACTCTCAGCCCTTGTTTCGGGTCTCTTGATGAGTGTCGAATTGGTGCAACGCTCACTTGGAAAACAGGCTTTCCAAATTACTATTTTTTTGGCTTCGCTATTTGAATTGCATGGGGTCACGTTCAGCGTGTCAGATCTCTTTGCAAGGGGAAATCTCTCTGAGACGGAGACGATGTCGACGCTTGCGTTGGGCATCAGTGCTGCCTTCTTCTCAAAAATTATTTTACTTTGGAGTTTAGACCGTGGCCAATTTGCTTTACGGACGTCAGAAATTCTGCTCGCGATTGTCGCATTGGGCGGAGGAGCGTTTTGGCTTCTCATTTAACAGCTCAAATGGGCGGCGACGGGCAATCATAAAAACTCCTCTATTATTTAGGGTCACTATCCAATTCACGAAACTTAAATGGGCCTTTTAGTTTTGGATCATTGGGGATCTCGGACAAATGCCGCAAGTCTGCAAGATAGAGCGCGAGCATGGTGTCACCTTCTGAATCGCGGCCCAAAAAGGGATTTGCGGCCCGCACCGACTCCTGAAGACGTCCGTAACAACGTTCGCTCAATTCGCTATGCGGTTGTTTACGGATACAGGCCTCAAAATAGGCCTGACATAAACCATAAATATTTAGCGACTGCAAGGCTTCTTCGGCAAGGCCGGCATAGAAGAGGAGTTCACCGTAAAACGCGGAATTCTTATTTTCAAGTAGCTCATGCAAAAGGCCCGAGGCACGCAGATTGTTGATCAAGGCCAATTTCGGCCGATCTAGAACCGGAAATCTGGTATTTTCCAAAAGCCGGACTGCCGCGTGGAATTTGTCGTTTTCGGTCTTATATTTTCCCGGCCGGTATTGCCAAATCTGAATTTCACGCAACCATTCCAGGGCTTCTCTGCGAATGTAATTGGGCGTTTCTGTGTTCTCGAGCATACGTTCCGCGAGCGAACTGGCCGCGACCGGATCTTTTTGTACCCGAACCGTCATGGCCATGACTTTTTCTAAGGCTACCTGATATCCGGCGGGATCAAGCCGCACGTAAGCTTGGTCCTTCGCCAGTTTGTTTGCCTCAAGCGAGGCTGTCGCATACTGCCGATTGGCCAGGTAGAACTCCACCCGTTGCACCTGGGTGAGGGCGCTCACATCTGGCTGCCAAGGGAGTGCGAAATCTTTGGCACCATTGTCCGCTCGCGTGTGGCAGCTGATACAATAATCACCTGTGTGGGCCAAGGCGTAGCGGGCCCACTGTTGGTCACCACTTTTATAGCCTGCATAAGTGAGTTTCGTGTCAATGGCGAAGCGCGCGGCGGTAAAGGCAATAATGGGATCCACGGCCGGCGCTTTTGGATCGTGAGCTGCCTGAGCCGCACCTTGAGCCAATTGGACAATATTGCTTTCCACGGTTTCGCTATTTTTTTTATCGCCAAACGCACGCGGATCACCAGTGGCCGGCATCAATTGCAGATAGGCCGCAGAGAGGCGATGCATATTGTTGATCCATGCGCCCTCAGGGGCCACCTTTTTTGGGCTACTCACGCAGCTCACCACGACCAACAATACTATTATGAAACTGAATATAAAGTGTGTTCGCAAGTTCACAATAGACCTCCTGAATATCCTAATGAATCGCACAAAGCGTGCCAAACCAGCGGGGCGGTTGAATGTTCCAGGTTCCATGACTCGAGACATACAGTCCTCCGTGAGACGAATTGTCTCGTCGTTC
>JANXMF010000113.1 GCA_025354795.1 Pseudobdellovibrionaceae bacterium | reverse complement strand
CTCGATCCAGAGCTCAGTTCTGCCACCCGAACTGCAACGAGCCACTTAAGATTATGCCATTGGGCACGCCTCGTAATAGGAGGCGTTGGTTTGCAGAGCTTGCGATCCCGCATAGGCACAAAATTTATTGACCGAGCGGTTATTGCGGGTCACGCCGAAGGCAATATCAACTTCGCAGTCGCGCATAAAAAAATTCAGGGCTTCGGCCAACCGCGGACTGATTTCCAGATCCTTGGTATACGCGTTGGCTTGGGTACGGCGATAGTCCGGGTCGATCGTAACCCAGCTAACCACCAGGCCTTGGCGCAATTCGCGCCCGATTTGATCCAACATTTCTTTGGGCCAGGGCTTGAACCACGAATCCTCCTGGTGCGTCGCATATCCGAGATCGGCACGACGAAAACAAGTTAAGGCCACGCATCGGGCGCCGTGAAAAAGGCAGAGCACGTAATCTTGTCGAGTAAAATGGTCGGAGTAAAGCTCATCCGATCCATCGAGTTCAAGCAGCGTCGCCTTCCACACGAGCTTCCACAGACGGTAAGCTTCCAAATAATATTCCGCGCCGCCTGGCGCAGGTCCCCGTCCCGGCAATAACACAAGTTGTAGGTCTTGTTTCGCCATCCGTCCTCCATGTGTCCGACTAAGGGGATATCGGATGGAATCAATCAAACTTAATATGTTTAATTAAAGATTTGTCGGGGCGGCGGAGGTCACGCCGGCTAGGTCTGGCTTGAGCTCTTTTCTATTTGACTCCTGCGTAGCGAAAGCTATAGCCTCTTGAAAATGCGCAGCTTTCCAGGTTTGTAGAGCAAGCCGGTTGGCACCACAAAGGAGAAACCTGTGATGTTTGCGGTTTTAGTGTTTACGACAGCTGTTTCAGCCCAGGCGGTAACCACCCTCGCTGCCCAGAGCGTAATTATTAAGGACATAAAGGGTGAAACCGTGGGCACGGTCACACTTTCCCCTCTTTCTCAGGGGGTGAAGGTGAGTTTGGAAGTGCATGGGCTCTCGCCTGGACTACATGCGATGCATTTTCATGAAAAGGGCAGCTGCCTTCCGCCCAAATTTGATTCCGCGGGCGGGCACTATGCGCCGGCAAAAAACAATCATGGTTTTGACATGAAGGGCGGGCCGCATTCCGGCGACATGCCAAATTTTATTGTGGCCGCCGATGGCACGGCAAAGGTTGAGACTGTCAACATCAACGTCACTCTACAGGGCGGCCCCAGCTCGTTGCAGAAGCCCGGGGGAACTGCGTTTGTGATTCACGAGAAAGCCGATGATTATAAAACCCAGCCGTCCGGAGATGCCGGTGCCCGCATTGCCTGCGGTGAAATCACTAAATAAAATTTAGCAGGGTCCCTCTTCGCAGTCGCGGTGGAATTCCCAATAACCCCCGCTTCGATAGGTGCCGTATCCATAGCGTGGCCAATAGTAGCGTTGATTGGGCTCGCGATAAACCGGAGCTGTGCGGCAGACCCAGCGGTATCCGTCCCAGTAGGGACCATAGGCGCAAGGCTCCGCATATTGTACACTCTTCAGCATTTCATTGGGATCAACAATGGAAGTTCGGGCCCAAGTGCCGTTGACAGTTTGAAATTCCGCAGTTTCGATGCCCGCCATGCGCATGGTCACCGTCGCCGGGAATTCAAGGTCAGCGAGAGGAGGGGACCCGGCACTGCCAAGGGAGGGACTCAAAGTCAGCATAACTACGAGAGTGGCGTGACAGCGCCAACGTGAAAATGGGTTCATGGAATCCTCCTGGTAAAAATTCTTAGTTTACCTAACACCTTCTTGTAGGCAAATTGAGTACCAGTCCCAGCTTGTTTACGATCTGCGTGGCGAGGGCTCCGGGGTCATTACTCCCAAAGCCAGGGGCATTTTAGGGATCAAATATTTTGCGAGACGCGCTTACTGGCGGGCTTTTGTTTTAAGATCCAAGCATCGACTACTTTTTCCAATACTTCCATCGGCAACGATCCTTGGCCAAGAACCAAGTCATGGTAAGCGCGTACATCAAAATTCTCGCCGAGGGCTAGATGGGCTCGCTCACGTAGTTCACGAAATTTCAACTGACCCACCTTATAGGCCAAAGCCTGCCCGGGCCAAGTGATGTAGCGATTGATTTCAATTTCCGAATCCACATCCGAAACCGGCATTTTGCTACGAAAATAATCGAGCGCTTGCTGCCGTGTCCAGCCTTTGGCGTGCATTCCGGTGTCGACCACTAAGCGCACCGCGCGTAAGATTTCGTCGGAGTAGTGGCCATATTTGGAATAGGGATCTTTATAAAAGCCCATCTCTTCACCAAGCGATTCGGCGTAGAGCGCCCAGCCTTCCACAAACGCGGTGTTGCCGCCAAATTTGCGAAACTCCGGCAGATCGGCGATCTCTTGCGCCACCGAAATCTGAAAATGATGGCCGGGCACGCCTTCATGAAATGCCAGGGTTTCCATCTCCCATTTCGGTCGGGATTTCAAATCGAAAGTGTTGGCTTGAAACCACCCGGCGCGGCCGGCATCGAGACTGCCGCCTTGATACTCGGCTGCAGACGTCGAACTGGCGCGAAATTCCGGCACGGCCCTGACCCCATAAGTGAGGCGCGGCAGGGTTCTGAACATTTTGGTCAACTCCGGATCAATACGCTTGGTGATATCGCGATAAGCAACGATTAGATCGTTGGGGTCTGTAAAGTAAAATTGTTTATCAGTCAAAAGCACCTTGTTGAACGCTTTCAGGTCACCCTTAAATTTAACTGCGTCCTTGATCTTGGTCATCTCGTTGGTGATTCGGGCCACTTCGCGCACACCAATTTCGTGCAGCTGATCCGGGTTCAAACTGGTGGTGGTGTGAGTCTTCACCAAGAATGCGTACCAAGCTTTGCCATTGGGCATTTCGCTCCAGCTGATGTAGTCATGAGCCAGGGGAGTGTATTCTTGGTTTACGAATGTCTGCAGTTTTCTAAAGGCTGGATAAACTTTAGACTCAAGTGCGGCGCGTGCCTGCGCTTGCAACGGTGCTTGCTCGGCTTTGCTCAAGGTCATCTCAGCGAATGGTTTATAAAGTGGACTGTCCTCGATTTTTACCGGCAAAAGCGAATCGATCTCAGCGGAGATTTTAGGCAAAAACATCTTAGTGGGCGTGAGGTTGCGCTTAAGTCCTTCGCGCAACAAAGTGATGGTCTGATCAATGGCGAGCGGTAGCTTGTCCATCCGCACGAGGATGTTTTTGTAATCCTCCTTAGTTGCGACCGGCATGGCGGAAAATAAATCGACGGTGTCGACCTGAATGCCGTTCATATGGCTGATCGGGATATACTCAGTGCCAAACTTTTCGCCCTCGATGGCCATGGTCGCATCACGTACCGCCAAGTCATAAGTCACACGGTCTTTGTCGTTGAGCGCTTGACGCGGGATTTTATGAAGTGCCTCGAGTTGGCAGTGCGTTTCGGTCTTGCGCCGTTTAATGGCCGGGATAGAATTGTCAGACAGGCGGTCGTTCAAACCCGGATAGCCCACGAAAGTGGCCCATTCGGGAGATTCCGTCATGTTGTATTTCCACTGTACGTCTAAAAAACGCTTAAAGCGTGCAGTGGCCTTACCACTTTTCGCTGTTACCATAAACTGTCCGCAGCTGTTTTGCGCAGCATGCGCAGGGACACTAAGAGCTAAGACAAATAAAAGGGATTTCATCTTTACACCCGATCCTCAATGGCTTTGGGAATTTTGCTTTTCTGCGTATCGATCCAGTTGTTCATCGACTTCTCCAATACGTCCATGGGCAGGCTGCCGTGACGTAGAAGTTCGTCGTGGAATTCACGCACTTCGAAATGTTCGCCGAGTTCGCTTTGCGCCCGGACGCGGAGTTCTTTGAATTTCAGCTGACCCACCTTGTAGGCCAACGCTTGGCCCGGCCAAGTGATGTAGCGATCGACCTCGATGGCAATTTCGGTCGGCGACTTGGGCATAGTCTTCGCAAAGTAATCGAGCGCCTGCTGCCGCGTCCAACCTTTGGCGTGCATGCCGGTGTCGACCACCAAGCGAATGGCGCGCCAGATTTCATAGGAGAGTTGGCCATACTTTGAATAGGAGTTTTTATAAAGACCGAGCTCGTCGCCGAGACTCTCGGCATAGAGTCCCCAGCCTTCAACAAAGGCGGTGTGACTGCCGTGTTTGCGGAATTCAGGTAGACCCTTCAGTTCCTTGGCGATGGAGATTTGCAAATGGTGGCCGGGGACGGCTTCGTGCAAAGTCAGCGCCTCCATACCCCACTTTGGTCGGCCCATAAGGTCGCTCGTGTTGGCTTCAAAATAACCCGGTCGGCCGGCTTCGAGACTGCCACCCTGATAGTAGGCCGCAGGTGCTGAAGCCGCCTTGTAGGCCGGCATTTCGCGTACGCCGTAAGTCAGGCGCGGCAACGACTTAAAAGTCTTGGTCAGTTCGGGATCGATGCGCTTGGCGATGTCGCGAAAGCCGACCAACAGTGCGTCGGGCGTACTATAGTAGAACTGTTTATCCGTCAGCAGAAAATTATTGAAGGCCTTGCGGTCGCCTTTGAATTGCAATGAGGTTTGAATCTTCTCCATTTCCTTTTCAATGCGGGCGACTTCTTTGAGCCCCAACTCGTGTAGCTGGTCTGGAGTCAAATTGGTGGTGGTTTGCTCTTTGACCATGAATGCATACCACTCTTGGCCACGGGGCATGTCCTTCATCGAAATGGTTTCGCGCGCCCCCGGAATATAGGTGGTGACCAAAAAGTCCTTTAGTTTTTGTAGTGCCGGATACACTTTGGCCTGGAGGGTTTTGTTGGCGCGGGTTTGCAGTTCAGCCTGGTCTTTGCTGCTCAGCCTCGGGTCCATATCCGCAAATGGTTTATAAAGCGGACTCGCGGTGACCTGCGCGGTCAAAACCTTATCGAATTGCGCGGGCACTTTTTGTAAAAACATTTTTACCGCGGTGACCTTGCGCTTTAAGCCTTCTTGCAATAGCGCCTGGATTTGCTGTTCCATCTGCGGGACTTTATCCAGCCTCGCCAGCATGTTTTCGTAGTCTTTTTTGTTGGCGGCCGGCATCGAATCGAGCATGTCGGGCAAATCGATTTGCAATCCCGTCAAATGATTGAGCACTAAATAGTCGCCATCGAATTGGTTAGCTTCGATATGCATTTTCAGGTCGCGCACAGCCAAATCGTAGGTGAGACGGTCTTCGCCAACTAGCCCGGTGGCTGGGATTTGTTTTAAGATTTGCAATTGGCAGACTGTTTCGGTCTTGCGTCGTTCGATAGCTGCCACCGAAAAGTCGGTCCAGCGATCATTCTGGCCCGGATAGCCAGCGTATGTCGCATACTCAGGAAATTCAGTCATCTGATATTTCCATTGGGCGTCCAGGTAATTTTTCAACCGTACTGCGGGCTTTCCATTTGCGCTGGCTTGCTTGAGTGTAGTGCACACGGTGGCGGTGGCGGTGGCGGTGGCGTTGAAAGACAGAAAAACCAATGTAAAAAGATATTTCATTGAACCCCCAGTTCGCAGGGAGTTAATGTGCGCTGCAAAATTTCAAATGTAAAGCTGTGCGCGCGCTAATATTTTAATGTTCAAGATAGAGAATTCTTATTGTGGTATCTGACCCGACTCACACGTCGAGTGCAAATTCCGTGTGCAATGCGCGCGCCGCGGTCTCCAAGCGCGCACGGTCGATGATCGCACTGATTTTGATTTCCGAAGTCGTGACCAGATGAACCTGAATGCCCTCTTTGGCCAGTACCGTAAAAAAGCGCGCCGCCACCCCAGGATGATTGCGCATGCCTACGCCCACGGTGGAAACTTTGGCAACCCCGTCGAGCATCTGCGATTCGATCCCAGGTGGCAAAAAGCCTTTGAGTACACCTTGCACCAGGGGCGCGTCCTCCGCGCTCACTGAAAACGCCAGACGATAGCCTTTTTCCAGCTCGCTTTGAGATATAATGTCAATGCTGACGCCCTTTAAGGACAGCGCTGAAAACAGCTTGGCCATAAAAGCAGTTTCGGCGGGAATGTGCAGGAGCTTGAAGACGCTTGTCGCACTTTCGTGAGTGATCGCTGACACCACTGGATTTTCCACGATTTCTCCTTCTGGCACTATCCACGTGCCTTCACGTTCTAGAAAAGAATGGCGCACGTGAATGCGAACACCATGCTTGGCCCCAATCTCCACGCTGCGCACGTGCAAAACCTTGCTGCCCAAAGAAGCCATTTCCATCATCTCTTCAAACGACAGCCGCGCAATCTCTCGCGCGCGCGGTACCAGGCGCGGATCGGCGCTAAACACCGCGGGGACATCGGTGTAGATCTCGCATGCTCCGAGTTTTAGCGCCGCGGCCAGCGCCACCGCGGTGGTGTCTGAACCACCTCGTCCCAGCGTGGTGATGTTTTTATCTTCGTCTACGCCTTGAAAGCCAGCGATTACCGGCACGATGTTTTGTGCCAATAAATTTTCGAGCTCGCTGGTGCGAACATTTTTAATGCGGGCTTTTGAGTAAACATTATCTGTTTCTATACCCAGTTGATAGGCCAGTAGCGGTTTGGCGGGCACGCCCAATTTGGTCAAGGCAATCACCAGCAGCGCGATCGCCACCTGTTCACCACTGGCCACGAGCATATCGTAGGCCGGGCCGCGATAGCCGGAATCGATTTCATTCCCAAGCGCCACTAAGCGATTGGTCTCGCCCGCCATGGCCGAGGCCACCACCACCGGTAATTGGCCCGAATGGCGGGCTTTAGCCACCAAACGCGCGACGGCCTCGATGCGTTCCACCGTGCCGACGCTGGTGCCGCCGAATTTTTTTACAATGGCGCGGGCGCGAATTGGATTCAAATTCACATCACTTTGTGCGCAAAGATTTCGTTGAAGAAATCACGCATGGCTTGCCATGAGCGCCGATCGGCTTCGGCGTTGTAGGCGGCGCCCTTGGAATTGTCATTGCCAGCCTCAGGAACGGCGAAGGCGTGAACCGCTTTGGAGTATTTAATCAATTGCCAGTCGACCCCGGCGCCGCGCATTTCATCTTCTAGGTCCTTAACCTGTTCCGCGGGGACAAAGGGATCGTCCGCTCCGTGCATGACCAGGACTTTGCCTTTGATATTTTTGGCGTCTTGCGGGTGAGGCGTGTCGAGGCCGCCGTGAAACGAAACCACGCCCTTTAAATCGGCGCCGGAACGGCCGAGCTCAAGTGCAGTGGTGCCGCCAAAGCAATAACCCATAACCGCCAATTTACCAGCGTCCACGGTCTTATGTTTTTTCAAAATGTCCAAACCAGCTTGCGCTCGCGCCCGCATGAGCGCGCGATCTTCTTTCAATTTTCCCGCGACAGCGCCAGCCTCTTTGGGTCCCGGACGTACGCCTTTTCCATAAATATCAGGAGCAAATGCGGTGTAACCGAGTTTCGCCAATTCTTCCGCCCGCCCTTTGACGAAGGGGCCGACGCCCAACCAATCGTGCACCACCAAGATCCCCGGGCGGCGCGCGGCCAGTTTAGCATCGTAGGCGAGGTAACCCTCGAGCACCGTGTTGCCTTGTTTGTATTCTATCACTTCGGTTTTGATTTCGGCAGTGGCCTGAAAAACAGTCATAGCTAGTCCCAATAAAATAACCATTGGTACAATCTCCTCTAGCCGCGGATATTACTAAGGCGCGAGCTAAAAATGAAAGGCTTGACCGAGTGCGTAGCCCGGAGAGTTGTTTAGCCTGCGATTCCTGGTAAAACCTCAGTACGGAGGTGTCTATGCTTCAAGTGCGCCCAGCCGATGCCCGCGGCCACGCCAATCATGGCTGGCTGGATTCCTATCACACATTCTCGTTCGCCGATTACTATGACCCCAGCAATATGGGCTTTCGCGATCTGCGCGTGATCAACGAAGACCGCATCGCGGGCGGGCGAGGATTTCCCACCCACGGTCACAACGACATGGAGATCATTACCTATGTTATCGAGGGCGCGCTCGCCCACAAAGACACTTTGGGCACATCGAGCCTAATTTTGCCGGGGGAAGTTCAGACCATGACCGCGGGGAGCGGTATTCAGCATTCCGAGTTTAACCATTTGCAGGATCAGTCCACCCACCTTTTGCAAATTTGGATTTTGCCCGATCAGAGCGGACTTAAGCCGGCCTATGGGCAGAAGTCATTTGCCGAGCAGCTGCAAAGTGTAACTAATAAGAATTTAGTTCTAGTGGCCTCGAAGGGCGCTCGGGAAGGTTCAGTGGGAATTCATCAGGACGTGGACCTCTATGTGGGGAAGTGGGCAACCAGTACTCGCGTCGATTTTACCCTTCGCTCGCCTTACGGGTGGGTGCAGATGGTGCGGGGATCGCTAGTGGCGAGCGGACAAACGTTAAGTGCGGGAGATGGGCTGGCGATCGCGAACGAGAAGAGTTTGACTTTTGAGAGCAAGGGCGCCGCGGAGTTCTTGTTGTTTGATCTTCCTTAGGGACTATGGCTAGGCCGCCGCCTAGTCATGCATGTGGGCTCCTACGTGTGTGAGATAAATATCCCGTTCGACTTTCCGGCTCGCGCGCGCAACGTAGGACTCCGCGTTTGGAGGAATTTTTAGACCTTTGAACGCGATGGGGTGATACACCAGCGCCCGGGGTGGGAGTTGACCGCGATAGCGTTGAAGGCTCAGCGTCGCTAATTCATGTATATCTTTACCGGTCATGTCGAGCCACTCCGTCCTAATGCACAGAAGGTTTGAATGCGTATACTCATAACTATTGTTTAGGTGGTGAACATGGATCGGGACGTATCAAGGCGAGACGTTCCGCCGCGGTTTGATAAACTAGCTCTTTTAAAAGAGTTCGCGCTATTCGCAGTCTGTTTAAGACGCGTTATATAATTTGATTTCTAAGAACCAAAGACTAGAAGTCTTTTGACTGACTCAATTTAGAACCACAGTTAAAGGGCCCAGTTTATTGATAAAAACGCCCCATTTTGAGCCAAAAAGGGCGCTAATTTCATCTATTCCGGGGGAGTTTGGAATATTTGCAGTAGGCGTTCACTCAAATACAAGATATGATTGGTTTATATGCGATTTGAAGGACTTGTCTTAACAATCCTAATCCTAGGTTTACCGCAGGTTTTTGCGCAGGATTTCCCGCGTGAAATGGTGCAAGAAAACGACGCCGCAGACGTAGAGGTTTGCCAAGATCCGGTGTGTGGTAAACTACGCGAAGAAATCCTAGTGGAAGCTTCAAAATGCCGCCCACTTGCCAGTTTCAAACGTCGTCGTATGCGGGTTCGCCGCACGGTCGCCGCCAATTCCTGTAAGCTTTTTCACGACGAAAATTACCGCCTTAGTAAGGGTAAGTGTTCGGCTGCCATCCGCCAAGCTTGTGAACGCTCTGGCATTGAGGGTAAATTTCTAGCCGAAAATGCATATAATCTGCAGAAAAAAGGCCTGCTCGAAAAGGCTGGATTCGTAAATATGATTTGGAAGTATGATGAAGCCAGTGCGCCTCTCGGCGCGATTTTGACTTACGTCGGTGGCACCGGTCATCGTTATGGCCATATCGAAGTGCGGGTCAATCCCAACTTATATTGTAGCGATCACTGCAACGATCATGCGGTCACGGGTAAGAATCCGGCGCTAAATCGCAAGTATAAATTGGTAGGCGTCTTTTTACCGTTCGCATCTTCGATTCAAGTGACTGCGGCCACTATCAATCCGACCCCAGTAAACTAGCGCTGCGCAAACTCATCCACCAGCGCTTTGTAAAGCAAGCTCAAATCGTTATTCATATTTTTAAGGCGATTGTGAATGGCCTTGGCCACGCGTTTTAGGATTGGCAGCGCCCACTGGGGATTGAAGTTACAGAATTCCTCGAAGTCCGATTTGCTTAGAACCAGACAGCGGCACTCGCTCTCGGCGCGAATGGTGGCGGTGCGGGTGTCGGCCTCGAGCAAACCGCCCTCGCCAAAGAAGGCACCCATGTGACCGGTGAGAATCGCGACCTTGTAAAGATCGCCATCTTGGGTTTTCTTATAAACTCCGGCCGAGCCGTCGGCGAGAATAAAAAAGTCAGAACCCGAGTCGCCTTCCTGAATGATCACGTCGCCGGCTTGGTAATGTTGCACATGCATGAGCATATACAACACGGCGAAAGCTTCCGGGTTGTCCTTGATCTCGGCAAAAAGCGAAACCTTGGCCAAAATCTCCTGATTGTCGACAGGTGTGACCGGGGACGCGTCAGGAGGCTGTAGCTTGAGTGCCGGCTTGTTGGGCATTCGCTTCCTCCTCTTTATGTTCTAAAGTAATGGCCAGGCTGCCCTCGGCGACGATGAAGTCGTTAGGCGGTGAAAAAATCGGATTGTTAAAGCGCAGCGATTTGACCCGCTTGAGATTTTGTACAAGCTCGACCATGTTGGCGGTTTTTTGGGCGTTGCGGAGGGCGCGATTGCGAACGCTGTCGCTATTGCCGGTGTTTTCCAAAATCCCCAGCAGCAGACTGCGTCCGTGGAAGCTGGTCCAGCCGAGCTTGATTTCACCATAGGTTTTGCCCACTAAGGCTTCGGGAATCGGGGTGGTGATAATTTTCACCGGCGTTTGTGGCGATAGGATTTCATAAAGCACGTTGGCGATGCCGGTGCCGGCTGTGGCGTTGCCCAAAATCAGTCGGCTGTATTCGCGAGTGTAAATAACCTCGGAAACGTTGGCGATTTTTAGATAGTGATCCATCTTTGGGTCATAGATTTCCGCCGCCACTAAAGTGCCGCGCGCGATTTGCGACAGGGTCATCGCCGCCATGATGGTGCGGGCATCGACTTCGCTTTCCGATGGCTGTTTGCCATCGGAAGTGGGCGACTCGTCGGCCAAAATTAAAATGCGGCGGGCGCGCTCGGGAGCTGCGCGGCGCAGGTTGGACTCGTGAATAAAGTCCGCAATCACAATTTGCACTTCGGAAAGGACCGCATGCTGTTTGAGGCCGTCGACCATGGCTTCGCTCAGAGGCGCGACCACCACCAGATTTTTAGGTTCCATATCGGGATTGCACATGAGGATATGGAGGAGCAGGTCCTCCATATCCTCCTTCCATCCGCAAATCACAAAATGATTTTTGAGTTTGGCTGTATCCACGGTTTTCCTCCCTTTGGCTAACGCTTGCTCGAGAAAGTAAGTCGAAATTTTTGCGGTCACGATACTCATTGTCACCACGCCGACCACCATCAGCAGACTCGCGAACAGCCGGCCGCCGCCGGTGACGGGATAGCGGTCGCCGTAACCCACGGTTAAGAAAGTCACGATGCCCCACCACAAACCGTCTTGTAAACTATGAATGTTTGCATCTTTGACGCTATCTTCGAAATAAAAGACGCTCACGGAGATGCCCACCCAAGTCATAAACAAAGTAAATATGACCGTGACCATCAAATTGGCTTTGATCCATAGCTTGGCTTTTACCCAGCGGTTTTGCCTAAGAACGGGGACGATTTTCTCCATATATGCATTTCGGCATTTTCACGCCGGAAGAGAAGGCGGGTTTCTGTTGCTCGCGCGACTGGCCAAAAGTCAGATTCACATTGAACTCTCTGGCCCTTTGCCGGAAACTTGGTGCACTTTGAAAGGAGCTATTCATGAATCAGAAAATAAATATCGGTCTCACCGAGACCCAGCGCGAAGAGATCGCCAAAGGCCTGTCTGGTTTTTTGGCGGATACTTACACGCTTTATCTAAAGACTCATAATTTTCATTGGAACGTCACCGGACCTATGTTCAATACTCTGCACGTCATGTTTGAAACGCAATACACCGAGCTCTGGACCGCGGTCGACACCATTGCCGAACGCATGCGGGCACTGGACGAGCCCGCTCCCGGAAGTTATTCCGAGTTCGCCAAGTTAACTTCCATTCAAGAGGCGCGCCCCGGTGTGACCCCGGCCAACGAAATGATCGCACAACTGCTTGAGGGCCACGAAGCCGTCATTCGCCGTGCCCGCGCCATTTTCCCAGCGGCTGAAAAAGCCGGCGATGTGGCAACAGAGGATTTACTGACGCAGCGTATGCAACTTCACGAGAAAACCGCATGGATGCTGCGCTCGCTTTTACGCGATTAATGGATCAGCTCTTCGCGCTGCTCGAAGCTCAAGACTTCGAGGGCGCGGAGGCGCTTTTGAGCGCCGCACTTGGGCGCAAAAACAAATATCAGGCGTTCTTGCATTTTCAGCTCGCGGTGCTGTATCGCCAGTGGAATAAATTAACCTCGGCGGTCAATCATCTGCACAAGGCGGCGGAGCTAACTAAGAGCGAAATTTTGGTGGTGCAGATCCGCCAAGAACTGAGACGGGCGAGGACTTTGCAGGCGGAACAGCAACCTTAAACTGCAAGAACACCCCGAGCACGATAAATATTCCCCCGACAATTACGGCGAGAGGCGAGTTTTCACTGAGCATCTCCTTGGCGAGCACGGGATCGAGCAGGGATTCGCCGGACTTCAAACGCATGCCGCGGGCCCAGATGATGCCCTGCTGAGCTTCATGATCGGCGTAGACTTCGACTTCCACCGGCAGCGGTTGGCGCAAAAGTAGAGCCTGATTGAAAAGTTCACCCACCGCGCTGGCCACCCCGATCTTGGCGTCGTCCGCCAACTTTAAACGGTAGCCGCGATCCACTTGGCCGTGGTGCGGAGTGGAAATTCTTTCAGATGAAAGAACGGAATAATTTTTCCATTCCATGCGCGCTTCACGGGCCCATTCACCTCGTGATAAGAGGCCCATTAGAAACAATCCAAGCAGCAGGCTCAGCCGGCCCAGGCGCTTTGGGTTGGCGCGTGCCCATGCGCCTAAGGCCGCCATTTTTCCTTGAGATTGCGGTCGAGGGCATCGAGGAAATCTTCGGTTCCAAGGTATTGGTTTTCTTTGACCGCATTTCCAAATGCGAGCATGGCCAAGTCTTTGGTCATTTTTCCGCTCTCCACCGTTTCGACACAGACTTTTTCTAAAGTTTCGGCAAAACGGATGAGAGCCGGGTTGTCGTCTAATTTTCCACGGAACGCAAGCCCGCGGGTCCAGGCAAAAATTGAAGCAATTGGGTTGGTCGAAGTTTTTTTGCCCTGTTGGTGTTGGCGGTAATGGCGGGTAACAGTTCCATGCGCAGCTTCAGATTCCATGGTTTTGCCGTCGGGCGTGATCAACACCGAAGTCATCAAGCCTAACGATCCAAAGCCTTGCGCCACGGTGTCGCTTTGCACGTCACCATCATAATTTTTGCACGCCCACACAAAAGCGCCGCTCCATTTGAGGGCGGAAGCGACCATGTCGTCGATCAAGCGATGCTCATAGGTAATTCCTGCAGCCTCATACTTAGCTTTGAATTCCTTGGTGTAAATATCTTGGAAAATATCTTTGAAGCGTCCGTCATATTTTTTGAGAATGGTGTTTTTAGTTGAAAGATAAAGGGGCCATTTTTTCATCAGTGCTACATTCAAACAGCTGCGCGCAAAGCCGGCGATGGATTCGTCGGTGTTGTACATCGCCAGCGCCACTCCGTCGCCTTTGAAGTTGTAGACCTCGTGAGTCTGCGGCGCGCCTCCCTCAGGAGTGTAGGTGATGGTGAGTTTGCCTTTCCCCTTGGTGACGAAATCGGTGGCACGGTATTGATCGCCAAAGGCGTGGCGGCCGATACAGATCGGTTGTGTCCAACCTGGCACCAAGCGGGGGATGTTGCTGCACAAAATCGGCTCGCGGAAAACTGTGCCATCGAGAATGTTGCGAATCGTGCCATTCGGAGATTTCCACATTTGTTTGAGGTTGAATTCTTTGACCCGTTCTTCATCAGGCGTGATCGTGGCGCATTTTACTCCAACGCCATATTTTTTAATGGCCTCGGCCGACTCGACCGTGACTTTGTCCTCGGTTTTGTCGCGCGATTCGATGCAGAGATCATAGTATTTCAAATCAATTTCGAGATACGGGAGAATTAGTTTCTGTTTGATGGACTCCCAAATGATTCGGGTCATCTCATCGCCATCAAGCTCAACCACGGGATTCTTAACGACTATTTTTTTCACGGGCGCTCCTTCACTTTCGCGATGGCTGAATTGTCGATTTTTGTTCCAGTAGGGTCAACTCCACTGGGCCTTGACGCTCAGTGACAGTTGGAGAGTTTGCAGCACCTTGCAAAGGGACGCAAATCGCCACTGAACTAACGCCATTCATAGTTGAAACTCACGCTAAGCCTGCGGCTTTGTTCACGCTGGGGCGGGACTTCGTGGCGCATCCAACTCTCAAACAACACAAACTCCCCCGGCTTTGGCGCCAGCAGCAAGTAATTTCGCTCACTCTTAGGCGCGGACGCTCGCCGCGGAGGCGCCGCCATCATTAAACTCAGGCGCGGATCTTCGATCTTGAGCGGACTCGAGGCACGCGGCACCTGGACATAATAGACTCCGCTGATCACACTGCCTGGGTGGGTGTGCATGGGGTGATAAGTGCCCAGGCCCATCGCATTTACCCAACATGTGGTCATTTGCACTTTGCCACCCAAGAGCTGCCAATTCAGCTTGCGCACAAAGTGGCGCAGGTGCGGTTCGAGAGCCTGTTGGAGGTCGGCAAAGTGAGGCGAAGTCAGGTGCAATTTATCTAGCGATGAGTAGCTGGAATAGCCGCCCACGTAATTGGCCGCGCTCCACTTGCGGCCGAAGCCATCGATTTTTTCAAGGGTTTGGATTTCACGCGCCAGCTCGCGATTGCGACTGGCGGCTCGGTGTAGGCGGCCACGGTGGAGGAGACTTGAAAAAACTGAGTCTATAGACATGGGTTATTTACCTGCTCGCAGAAAAAAAAGTCACCCAACAAAACAGGATCCGTCGTTTGTTCCAGCGCTTGGTGCTCGAGCCAAAGTAAAATATCAGTGCAAGGGGGAATTTGGGCAATAGAGGTCCGGCGCGCGCTGATCGCGCACGGACCAAGGCGTTCACTGGCCCACTCGGCGCAAAGGTTCGCAAGATTTTCCCGCATGTGAAGTTGGTTAGCATTTGCAAAGCGAGCCTGGAATCCTTTTCGATTTTTCCAAACGCATCGAATCATATGAGCATTAACTACAAAAACTTCACCTTATACTCAAAATAAATTAAGTCTCAAGCCATTGAATTCGATCATTATACACTGAGCAGCACAAGATGGTGCCAGGTTGGATCCATTTTTGCTTTATCTAATTTCTAGAGAAGGCCTCCAGAGGGATTGAAAAGCGCTTAGGGGAGAATTGTTGTAAGTCCACTTGGGGAAGTGGACAGAAAAGGCGAGTCGGGTGGGATGAGGCATTTCGGCGGAAGTGCCTCATCCAGGAGAGACTTAGGCCGGCGGATTATGAAGTTCCGCGAGCGGAAGGAAAAAGCCAGCTGATAGCACTCGAGCTCCATCCGTTCGCGGACTCCCACTGCTAGACCGGCGTAAACCGGATCCCCGAGTACCGCCGCTCCCAGCGCCAACATCTGCGCGCGAATCTGATGAGTTTTACCCGTCAACAAAGTAATCTCATGCCCAAAATGATCGTTCACTGGAATCATTCGCTCCACCCGCAATTGACACTTCCACCAACCTTCATGCTCACCGGACTGGACGACTTTGGGCACGCGGCTCTCGGGGTCCATGTAGTGAGTGTAGAGCCCGGGCGCGACGGCCGCGGCATTGTGTGAGCGATAGATTTTGTCAACTCGCTGCAAACTAAAAAGCCGATTCAGCCGCCATTGCGCGTCCTGGGACTTGGCGATGATTAGCAAGCCCTGGGTGAGGATATCCAAACGATGGGTGGTGAATAGCGGAATGCCCAGCTCGCGCTCGAGCAAAGTTTTGGCGTTAGCGATGTAGTTGTCGAGAGTCGGATGGGTGGGCACTCCACCAGGCTTGTCGAGCACCAGGAAATGTTCATTGTCTTCCACCACCCAAGGCCCGAGCGGCTGCATGGGATAATTTTTGCGTCGGGTGTGTACTCGCACTAACTGGGCCTCATGGAGCGGAATGTTTTCGCGCTGGCGGCGACCATCGACGTAAACGGAACCGTAATCGAGCCATTCGTCAATCGTGACTAAAACTGTGAGCGGCGAAAAATCCCGGCTGAACAAAAACTCACGCAAAGCCATGCTTTGCTCGACGCGGAAAAAACAAACTCCGGTGATGGCGTTGACCTGTTTCATCGCGCTTGGAAAAAACTGGCGCTCTGCCCGCGTGTCTCTTCGATTTGCACTTGCAATTTTGTCCAGCGCGGGAGCGCAGCCATGTCCCTCGCCAAACTGTGCCAGGCGTGGCGCGCGAGTTCTTCGGTGGTGATATTGGAGAGGGGTAAGCACACGGTGTCGCAGCTCGGAAAAGAATATCTCTTTTGCGCAAAGACCACTTCCATCTGCTCCGCGTGCGTAGAGACCTGCAAAAATGGCGAGCGGGCAGGAAGCAAGATGCGCTCGTCGAGCGCCGCGCAAAAATTTTGAATCATCGGCTTGACCGCATTGAAATCAAACGCGAACCCTAAGTGCAAGTCCAAGTCGTTGACACCAATGTCAACGCGGACCTGGTAGTTGTGGCCATGCAGGCGTTCGGCCTGGTTGGCGCTGAGGATGGTAAAATGCGAGCACGAGAATTTAAATAATTCCTTGGCCAGGTGAATAGTAAACATATTTTATCGACCACCGGTGACGATGCTTAGATATTCATGGCGGGTGCGCGCATCGTCGCGAAAGGCCCCGCGCAGGTCGCTGGTCACAGTTTCCGAAGCGGCATCTTCTACGCCGCGCTGAATCACGCAGTAGTGTTTGGCGTGAATATTCACCGCCACATCTTCAGTCTCCAGCACGTAACACAGGCAATCGGCGATCTGTTTGGTGAGGCGTTCCTGCACCTGCGGCCGGCGCGAAAAAAACTTAGCAATGCGGTTGATTTTGGACAAACCGATCACCCTGTTTTTTGGGATATAGGAAATGGTGGCGCGTCCGTCGATGGTCACGAAGTGATGCTCACAAACAGAAATGATTGAAATGTCTTTGACCGTCACCATCTCGTTGTATTCGAGTTTGTTTTCAATACTGGTCAGTGAAGGAAAACTGCCGGGATTGAGGCCGCTAAACACTTCGCGCACATACATTTTGGCCACGCGCTCCGGCGTCTGGGCTAGACTGTCGTCCTTGAGATCAAGGCCCAAAGTGAGCATAATTTCGCGAAAATGCCCGGCGATGGTTTTGATTTTATGCTCGTCAGTAAAGCCATTGGCGACCATGGGCGAGGGCCGCACGTTCGACAGAATTTGTACAACCAATGGGTCAATTTTCGATTTTTTGGCCATGCGGGGCCTCCCGCCAGTTTCATCTCATACTTGCCGGCTCAAGACCAGTATTTGGCCAATAAAAACACCGAAGACAAGGCTCGCTTCCACAGGGGCAACTCTGCCCAAACGCTGGTGTCGAATGGACGCGAAAGGCCCTGGTCGGAAATATAATTTTCGATAATGCGGACTTTGTTGGCGTGATGCGTGATCACCACATCCATTTCAAGGTCGTGTAAAAAGCTGCGATGGTTCAAATTAGTGGAGCCGATGCACAGCCACTCGTCGGCGATAAAAACTTTTTGATGGGAAAAACGCTGAGAATAAATAAACACTTTTACATTTTTGCGGGCCAAAGCTTTAAGCAGGGGCAGGCTTAGCCACTTGATAAACCATACGTCGTTTTTTTCAGGAATCATCAGACGCACATCGAGACCGCGGCCCGCTAGTTTTTCCAGCAGGCGAAAGACGCGCCCGACCGGCACAAAATAAGGTGTGGCCAGCCACACTCTCTGGCGCGCGCTGCGCAGCTG
>JANXMF010000093.1 GCA_025354795.1 Pseudobdellovibrionaceae bacterium | reverse complement strand
ATTCGCCAGCGCGGCTTCTATCAGGTCCTTGCGGCCGAGCAGAACGCCGCTGCTCTGCGGTCCGCACAATCCTTTGCCTCCACTTACCGTATAGAGGTCGCAGCCCATCTCGGCGAACTGTCGAAGCTTTCCGATGGGAGGAACGCCATCCGCGGCATCCATAAAGATTGGAACTCTGGCGCGCTTGGCGACGGCGATTGCAGCCCTCAATTCTTCAGGCCGGCTCATTAACGATTTCAAGGCACGCGCGACGGCCAAGGTGGACGTCTCTCCCGCGCCGATAAGTAAACCCATGGTATTTGCCACTACGCGGTCCGTGCCAGCAAGGCCGGCATGCCCGACCACCATTTGCGCTAGCGTATTGTAAGGTGCGCGGCCATTGTGCAGTTGCAATTGTAAATCGGGCAGCAGGATGTTGCGTACGTAGTCATCCATTTCACCGCCTGAGAGTTTCGCCAGCTGATTGAGCGGCGGAAAGCCTAAAGGATTGTGGAAAAAACTGTTTTGCGTGTTTCGTGACCACTGCACCTGGGTATAGAAATCGGGTGGATAAAAACCAAAGTACTCCGAGACCACTCCCAGCGCCACTTGCCGGGTCACAAACGCGGCCACGTCGAGTGAATCGGCCGTCGCACTTTTCTGTATAGCCTCGATCGTCAACCGCTTCGCGATTGAACGCACTCGCTGCATCGCCAAGCCGCTGTCGAGTACGCCATGTTCATTCGGCACCTGATTGACAATCGCATGCATGGCCGGTTTTTCCGCGTTGGCCGGCTGACCTTCACCCGAGAGCATGTAGGGACCATGCACTGTGGTTTCCATGGACGTTCCATAAATAACCCCCAAATTTGCGGGAGGAGTATCGGGAGTTCCGAACGACTCAAACACGTCATGGTAACGGCTCAGGAGATATGTGGGCTTCTCCTTGGAATCGCCGGGCAAATAAAACACAGGTTCGTTTTCACGCAACTCTTTAAAAAACTCCTTGGGAAATTTGCGCGCTATAATCAACAGGGCCCGGTACTGGGCTTGGGCAAGGGTGTACTCGCTGAAGTTATTTTTGCCATCGATCGGCTTAAAATTGTCGACGATCGCAGTCTGCAAATTCGCCGCATACATCGGGTTGTCGATGTTCCAGATGCGATGGCGCAGGGAGCCAGGAGTGTAGGTTCTGGCCGTGTCCGGTTCTGCAGCGAGTGCCATTGTGGATATGAAAATCGTTGCAAAAAGTGCTGGCAGTTTTAGTGGCGTATAAATTCTTTTCATTTTGTCTCCGCGGTAGCGTTTTGAGAAAGCATTCACGGAGAGCTTTGCAATATGAGTACCGCGATTAGGGAAGCGGGCCGATGCTCACCCCGGTATAGTAGAAGTGGAGTATGTCCGCAAAAGTCCGATGTGAGCTTTGCGCCAGGGCTCTAGCGCCAAGCTGGCTCATGCCTACCCCATGACCCCATCCGCGCCCGGCGATAGTGACCTCGTTGCCCCTTTCACTAATGCTGAACCAATTGCTTCGTAGCCCAACGGCATAGGCGAATTGCACTCCGGAAATTTGCTGTACAGTGCCATCACTGAGATGCAAATCCAGCGAGCGAATACGGCCACTGGGAAAAGTGGTCGCCATGCTGAGGTGAACCAAATCGCTGCCGGTCGCGATCGCGCCGTTTTCGCAGAGCCTGCCTTGGATGGTGGCGAAATCCAGGAGCTTTTGCCAATTGCTGCCGCGACCGGCGCTCGCGGGGTCGTCGATCCCAATTGCATAGGGTAGCGGAATGCCCCAAACATTAACGGCGTCTTCGGTGTGGCCGCCGCTGTCTGCGTGAAAATAAGTCTTGGCGATGGCGCCGGCGTGAGTCAGCACCTGATCGCGAGTCTGCACCACGGCCGCATTGGTTGGCGCCGTCACATTGGCGAGACCCATGTACGCTTGATAGTCGACCGTGTCGTCTAGCTGCGCGCCCGACTGTTCTAGCTGAATGGCCACATCGTTGGCCACGTCATTCGAGTCGAGTTCGAAATACGCATACGTTCTTGCGGCGACCGCCTGAGCTTTCAGAGTTTCGTGGGGCCAAGTGGCGGGAACCTCCGAAGGAATCACGCCCATCAAATAGTCATCGAAACTAACTACGTTCACAATAGTCAAGTAAGGTGCGGCACCTGGAGGTGCCACTTTTTTGATAAACAAATCCCCTACGTAAGCGAGCGATTTTATTTTTAGACCCTGTCTTTGAACCGTCACCGGGCTTTTGCAGCGCAGCCACACGGCTTGGGTCAGTCTCTTCGCTTGCACCACAAAACTTGTACCACTGGCAAGAATATGGCTCGCATCAAAGCCGTTTTCCGAGCTCGCGGTGAGCGCGGGATAAAGATGGCATTGATCCTTTGAAGTGAGAGTGACGGAGTCAGCCACGGTTTCGGGACCTTGCGGACCCGTGTAGAGAGAGTTGTGCGGAAAAACTTTGATACGCACAGTTTGATAGCGGCTCTTAAGTCCCGAGGTCGAAATGCGCGGCGAGAACAGGTTTTCGTCCCATTTGGGAGTCAATAGATGAGGCGCGCAAACCTGTGGCAAGGAAATGCTCGCGTGGACGTTCAGTGCCGTGGCCCACGCAATAGTAAACATAAATAGTTTTTTCAAAGATGTCTTCCCCTGGTGTCTTACTACCATTCTTAAACAAAAGCAGAAGCCAGGAAAGTCCAGTCGCTTCAGGGGTGGAAGGTTAAGGTTGTAGTGAGATGGGTGTCGGCGGGGTCTTCAAGATTGCCGAGATAGTCCGCCACTGCGGCCACACTAAATGAACAGGTGGAGCCGGCCGCGCCTGTAAATGCAGTGAGGGGCCAAGCTACAGTGTGGCCACTGGTGCCCGCGACGATCTTGGGAATTCCCAAGGTGCCCGTACATCCCGAGAGCACGGCCGTCAACTTTCCCCCGACCAGGCTTTTGGAGAATGTTACGATGATGCTTTTGTCGACTGCTATGGACATATATCCAGCACTGCCTTCGGTCGTGCCCGTTCCATCCGCCACCGAGTTTCCCCTAGGGGTGGTTGTGACACTTGGAGCGAGGTCTACGGTTAGCGGATAGGAAGCAACGAGTAGGCCGGACAACTGCCGTTGATCCACCACTTGGGTGGTGTCCATCGCCAATTTGATGACGGCAAGATCGGTGCAGGCCGTAGCGCTGATTTGGGTAGAGATCTGATTGTCGGCCGTCACCGTCGCGGTCAAACTGTTCAAGGTACAACTGCCCGAAGTCATCTGCGCGCTGTACGCCGAAGTACTCTTCAAAGTCAGTGGCAAAAACGAATCCGCGAAACTCGCCACCACAAGATTCGTCGTTGTTGTGACTGCGCCGGTGGAGCTGGCAAAAACATAGTTGGCAATCGCGTTTTGCTTTACTCCCGTTCCCACCAGACTAAAGGAGGGTGAGCTCAGTTCGGCGATGGACTCCTGCGTGAGCGCATCTTGATTGCTTTGACTGCATGAGGTTGTAATGAGCGCTGTGAGTATGAGGAAAAGGTTGCGGGTTTTGCGGTGCATGAGTCTATTTTGCCTGTTCTACTCGGGGATGTACATTGGAGGGGAGATCAGCTGGTCCTTAGACGTGCAAAGGCTGTGTGTGAAATTGATTTCTAAGCTATTGGGAGTTTCTGGCAAGCACTAGGTCGGACAACGGCACGCTCAATTCCCGAGAAGCCCGCAGCGCTTGAAGCTTAGCCAAAATAGCCGCCGCCACCTCACGATAGGCGAACGGATTGAGTTGTATCGCATCGGTACGATACATGCATACTATGCCGCAAGTTTTACAGACGGGAGAAATTCCAAGTGTTCCGAAGCGTACGAAAATCTCAAGCGGGCGCGTCAGCTCGAGCCCTATCGCATTCAGCGTGACATTGCGGCACTGAACGGGCTCCTGGCAAAAATGGCGGCGGACGGGGAGCTGCATGTGGCTCAGGCCTCAGCGCTGCTCCAGGAAAAAGCGGATTTCGTCGATCCCATTCATCCGTCGCCGCAGGGTCACGCGAAAATTGCTCGTCTGTTGCGGCAAACCATGATCCAATAGTGCCATGGTGGCCAAACCGGAAGTACCTAAAACATTGAGTGGCTTTTTGCGCTGGACATTTCAGCGTATCGTGCGGACGCGGCGCTGGTATTTAACCCCGATTTGGATGCTGCTGGCGGCGGTGGCGCTGGTTTTATTTCTGTCGGGCAACGGCGCCCTCTTGCCGGCGATTTATCTCGCATTTTGATATGAAATTAGAATTCCTTTTAGCTCTTTTATTGCTGGCGGGTTGCTCCAACCTCAACAAGAAGTATTCTTATCACTTGCGTGAAAACGTCGTGTGGCAAAAAAACCGGGCACTGGCGTTTGATGTTTACCAACCGGAAGGCTTAGATAAAGTTCCGATCGTACTGGTGTTACATGGGGGCGCTTGGACAAAACGCTCGGGCGATATGACTTCCATCTGCAAGGATTTGGCGCAACAGGGATTTTTAGCCGTGAATATAACCTATCGCCTTGCGCCCGAGGACATTTATCCAGCGGCACTCGACGATGTGAACTTGACGCTAGGCTATATCCGCACGCATGCGCCGGAATTCAACGGCGACGGTGACAGGATATTCGCGTGGGGCTATTCGGCCGGTGCTCACTTGGCGCTTTTGCTGGGTTTCAATCCCCAAAACGGCATCAAGGGGATTGTTGCAGGCGCGGCCCCAAGTGATTTCGCGGCCTACCCTAATTCGCCGCTAATTTCCAGGTTCCTAGGCAAGAAGTACTCCGAAGATCCTAATCTTTGGGCCGAGGCTTCACCGATTAACCACGTCACAGCTCAAGCCCCGCCGGTGTTTCTCTATCACGGTAAGAGCGATATTTTGGTTAGCATTGACCAGTCGCGAAGTCTAAAAACGAAGCTTGAGGCCAATCATGTTTCGGTCACATTAAAAGAAGTAGGCTGGGGAATGGGCCATATCACTCTCTATCTTTTTAGCCAGAGCTCAGTCGACGCGGGCATTGAGTTCTTACAAAGGCTCGCAAACATGGCTAAAAACTGATACTGACTCCCTGTGGAAGCCATTCCCGTACTAATTTTCATCGCCCCGTCTCGGGTCGTAGCCCTGCTCTACTACTTTTTTTCCATGCGGCCGCATGTGCGTTCAGCGCCCACCCGCGACTCGAGCGCAACACCCTGTCCAGTGCGCTGGCCAAGGATCCAAACTTAAACGCTGAGGAAGTATGAGCGCTGATCAGTGAATTGCAAGCGATACATTAATTGGCGCCTGGCTTTGCCCCAGTTTTTGGATTGCGTGATGTGCACTCCGGATTACAGTCTAAACCGCAAATCTTGCGCGCGGAATCCGTGGCACCGCTAATGGACGAAAAAATATAGCCCTTGTCGCATATTTTATCGGTGATATTGCTACACCCGCAGGCCCACACTTGCGCCGCTCGCGGCAGTGAGGGAGGCGGCTCTTCGTAGGCTGGCTCAGGGGCGGCTTCTTTATTTTGAAAGCCGCTGATCGTAGACATTCGTTCGGCGCTGGGGCTGCGCGCTGAATCGCTGGAGGTGAGCTCGGAACATGAACCACCACCACAGCCACCACCGCCTCCACCAACGGGGGAACTTTGCGAGGTCGTCGGTCCCCCGTCTCCATTTTCCGCGGGCGCGCCCCCGCCTGGAGCTCCTGGGGGACACGAGTGCGCGGCCGCGGCTACTCCAACTAGGCTTACCAAAATTAATATTCGCACTGGTCTCCCCTCACCTGGCTTAAAACGCCCAGAATGGTCCCGTACCAAGTGGTGTTGAGGCGCCATCGATTCCAATATAAATAGTTTTATTAAAGAAAAACGGCAAGCCCCAATCAAACGCACCCGCCATCACTCCGCCATAGGTGCTGTAAACTTGATTGGAGCTATTCAAAATCACATTGGCATCGGTGATAGTGAAC
>JANXMF010000084.1 GCA_025354795.1 Pseudobdellovibrionaceae bacterium | reverse complement strand
CTCAAGAGCTACCGATTTTTTTTCGGTGGACAGTCGGGCTAGTTCCTCGCGGACCAAATCCATTCCGCCGTGATCGTCGGTTAGCGTTCGATGGAGCTCAAACGTCTTGCCGATTGCTCCATTGAGCCTCGACTCTTCACCTTTCAAAAATTTTAGCCGCTCTACATAGCTCAGGATTTTGGAATGCGTCGCCTTTTCCAAATTCATCTCGATACCGTCCAAGTACCCATCTCGCCGCAAAACGATTTCCACATACCGCAGAATATCTTGCTCCAGGCTTTCGGCTGGAATCCGCTTTACTTTGCATTCAACTGCGACGCCGGCGAGCTTTCGATGAGAATAGTAGCGATGAACTTGGCGCTTTCCGTGAGAGGCGGTTCCGAAATAAGGTGCGCCACATTCGGGGCATTTTAAGACACCAGATGCGAAAAATACCCGCGTCTCGCGGTTCGCGAGCCTTTGCGATTGCGCAAAATGACATTCCTCAATGATCTCTTGGGCGCGGTCGAAAGTGTCTTTATCAATGATAGCTGGCCATGCGGACTTGACGACTTGGTACCTTTCAAAGCTTTTGAGTTTCTCTTGGTCCTTGGATTTGTTCTTTTTATTCACGTCACGAAGGCCCACGTAAGAACAGTTCGATAAGAGATTGAGAAGACTTTGGCGGGTCCACATTCCCTGATTCGCAGCGCGATAGTCGCGATTAGCATTTCCCTTTGGTTTAATCTTTAAGCTCTGGAGTCTACGAATCGTTTTCCCAGACGAGCCCTCCTCAATGAACACTTCAAAAATCTTTTGCACTCTTGAGGCCTCCTCATTGTTGACCACTAACGTCGCTTTGTTATTCTCATCCACACTGTAGCCGAGGATCGCGGGCGCACCACTGCGAAGCCCACGCTGGGCTCGCGCGTGGAAATTCTGACTAACACGTTCCGAGACTTGGCGACGTTCAAATTGCGCTAAATTAATCATGTTGAAGATCATCATCTCGCCAACAGGTGTACTCGTGTCGAATTGATCTTTGATCGACAAAAACTTCGCTTCGTACTTTTTCAAATATTCGAGTAGCAAACAAAAATCCAAAATATTGCGCGAAAGCCGCGACAAATCGGTCACGAGAATCAAATCAATTTTCCCAGCGGCAATGTCCCGCATGAGACGCTGGTAGGCTGGGCGTTTCGTATCGCCCGCAGAAAATCCGTCATCGATATAGGTTTCAACGACTTTTCCCCAGCCAGATTCTTGCGCATCTTTCATGGCGATAAAGTTCTTAATTCTGTGCTGTTGGGAATCAAGCGATCCCTCGACGACCTGGGCCTGTTCTTCCGTTGAGACTCTGATGTAATTTCCGATGCGGTATTTCATGCAGCCTCTTTCTCTTCCTCAAGCCTTGGACGGCCCCGTTTTCTGGCCCGCACATACATTTGCGTGAGAAGATCTTGGACTTTTTTCTTCGTCAATAGGTCTACAACATTACTATCACCATGACCATGAAACTCAAGAGTGATGGCGCCGTGCTGAAGAATATTTTCGCCATTCACTGCAAGCGTTTTCGCTTTGCTCGAACTCACGATGCGGACTCACTGAGTGACTCTGGCGGTAAATCTTCAACACTTTTGCTCTTTGATCCACGGCGTAATGGTTCATCGAGTAATCCCGCCTGCTGCATCAATAGTTTTTTAAGATCCGGCGAAAGCTGCCCGGCCTCCCGCGATTTACGAAGGACCATCTCAAGGAGAGAAATCTCATTGAGAAACTCGAGCCGCATGGTTTTAATATGCTGGCCGTCGAGGACCTTCCCAAACTGCGTAATGATCCAGCTGGCGACACCTGTCCGACTGGCCCTCCCACCTTGGTAGCCCTCGTTCACTTTGTTGACCACATCGCCCAAGACTCTTTCGGCCTCCCTCGTGACTCCAATTTTATAAAGCCCATCCTGGCCCTTTTCATCCGTATTCATGTCTTCTGTATTTGCTTTTTCCTCCTTCATAATTCACCTCCTCTGTTTTTGTTTTCTTTCTTCTTCTTCCCCTTCTTCTAATCATATATTTGTTATTTATATTCTTACTTCTTCTCCCACCCAACCCCTACCCCCGTTTCCTGACCACCTCCACACTCTCTTCTGGGTGGGTGGGGGTGGTCAGGAACGGCGCAGCCGAGGGGGTAGGGGTTGGGTGGGAGCATCCCCGCGTTTTTCCGACGCTTTTTCATGCAGCCCTCAAATAGGAATTCGCCTTTTTCCCGGACGACTGTCCGGGATTTTCCGACTTCTCAAGTGCTCCGGATTTGAGCTTTAGCTTCATCGCCAGCCCCAAGAATTCAAGCAGTTTAAAGTGCCGATCTTGGTATTTTATGTCCGCGTTCATTCGTTGCGCGATGAATTCTCCGGTCAAATAGACTGCCGGAGCCTTGTGTGCGACTTTAAAAATCTCACCATTAAAGGCCATCTCAATCTGCTGAACAGTCTCTTTATAACGGCAACCATAAATAACGAGATCAATGTTTTTCATGCCGAGGTAGCTAAGCGCCGCTTGGTCATAGCGACTTTTTGCCTTTTGAGTCCGTTCGATCTCAATAGCCACGCGGAGGGTTCCGTAAGAGGCTTTTAGGTCCACCACTAGATCCGGAATTTTATCCAAATCGTCACATCCCAAAATTGAATAGGTCTCCCATTGGTTAATCGATAGCTCCCGCTCGGTCCAGAACCGATCAACAAGGCCCAACTTTTCAAGCTCGAGGAAAAACCTGGCCGCAAGAGAATCATGCTCAAGAAAAAACTTTGACCGCGCGGGCACGGCCTGTGGTGCAAATTCATTTCGAGCCCTATTTGAAAGGTAGGCAGTCGACTGGTTACTTGAGTGGGGTATAAGCCAACGGCCCTCGATAAGCATTTTCCAAAACAGATATTTTTGGCTACGACTCTTAGACGAGAAGTATTCAAAAAAGAGATCCCTGGTGATGAATCCAAATCGTGCGACAAACTGAATTGTTCGGAGTCTGATGTCTGCGGTTTTCACCGGGTCTCCCCAGGAACTAGGATAAAGTGGCCAAGTACAATTCGGCCGTCTTGAAGTGTGGACTCGACCCAATCCAATTTCAATGTGGCAAAATTGCTTTTGAGGCTATCAGGGACTCTAAGGTCCGAGCCGATAACAACCTGGCGAATTCTCGGAATACAATTCCCGGCCTCTTGATAAATTGCTGGAGCTCCCCCGCCGCAATTTGGATTATGGGCGCAACCAACTGCCAGTAGAGCTGCGGCAATAATTATGCTTTTCATGCTGCCTCCTTTTTAAGGTTAGCCATAACAAAAGCACTCAAATTTTCTTTCCGAGTTTCGGCGTTTGACGTTTGTTTCTCAGGCTCCTGCCTGAGCTTTGGTTTCTTTTGCGCCTTTGGAACGGCCTTTGGAGCTGGCTTAAGACCAGTCGGCTCACCTTTTACAAGGATGGGAATATTGGGTGCGTCCAAGTCAGGGAGCATGTTCAACTTGACCTGTACGGGCAGTGATCCCCTTTCATGGGGAATCAGGATGACGGCTTCACCGATGCCCATTTGCTGCTTGAAAAGATTTGGATGAAACTTAAATTCCTCAACGTTTCGAACAGATGCCTCACCGGTCTTGGTCGCACCAAATATATCTGATTTTTGACGCTCAGTGAGTTTCGCGGCTTCGGTCGTGCCGATAACACCTGAAAAATACTCGGCCGACTCCGACTCATTCATACGCATGACGACCTTCAAGTTGGCGTTGGTGAGGATCGAATTTTTGATTGGCTCTCCAAGTGTCGCCAAATCGCCGAGCGCTTGGTGCGCAAAAACGACTGACACCTTAGCGCTTCTTGACTTATTCAGGATGCTAACGAAGCCCTCGGTTAAATACTCGGTGAAATCGTCTAGGTAGACGGAGAAGTACTTCATGTTCTCGTGTCGACCAAGGTGCCGGGATGCAATTGCACCTTGGAGACACTGTAGAATTAGTTTACCGGTCACTTTCCCAAGTATGGGGATTTTTAATGCAGGCAGCTGACAATAAATGATCTGATTGTCTTTAAGGGCTTTTTCCAAATCAATGTCCGACTTTTCGGCGTTAAAGATCTTGGCCGTCTCACCAACGGAGAAGGCTTGAAGCTGACTTAAAAGGCCTGACGTTCTTTGCTCTCGCTCTTCGCGCTTAAGTTTAGTAAATTGCACAGCCCAGTCGAACTGCTGCTTTTTCGACTTTGTGCCCAGATGTCTAATCTGGTCGGAGCTTCGCAGAAATTCGATGATTCGAAGAGGAGTGGCCACAATTTCACAGGTCTCAAAAATAAGAAGCGTTTGCAGCAATGCTTCGTATTGAAGGCCTTTAAAATACTCATTTTCAAAGCTCAGAGCCTTAAAAACGCGCTCAGTTATTTCAAGCGGCGAGCCGCCTGCCAGCGGATTGAAGGTGTTACTGATTCCCACGTCGCAAAGTGAGAGGATGCGAACGTCTTGTTCCCGGCCATGTCTTTTCGCGTATGCATAAAGCTTATTGAGTAGGGTTTTATCCGATTTGCCATCAATGACAATAAGCCCACGGTCTCGCCTGATGTCGTCTACGGAGAACACCAGAATTACCGATTCTGTCTTTCC